>JACVCQ010000307.1 GCA_016741945.1 Chitinophagaceae bacterium | reverse complement strand
CCACTTGTTCAGCCTGTACCGAAGAATTAAATAGTATCATGACATTCTGGAATATTACAGCTGCTTTACCGGAACCAGAACCTTCTGCTGGTATCAAACATACATTCATTCAAAACTTGGAGGCTTACAAACAAGAACAACTTGCAAAAACCAGTTTTTGGGATCAGTTAAAAGAGCATATTTCAAAACTCACTATGCTTTTGGTTACTCCACGTATGGCTTATGGATTAGGAATGTTAGTGGTAGGGGTGGTGGCTACTTCGCTGTATTTTCAACAAAAGGGAAACGGAAAGTCGGAGGTAGCAATGCTTTCCTCACAAGTAAAAGAAATGCGTGAAATGCTGACACTTACCTTGCTGGAACACCCATCTGCTTCCGAAAGATTAAGAGCTGTGAGTTATGTGAATGAAATTGATACTGTAGATAGACGAGTGAAAGATGCGTTGTTGACAACTTTGAACAATGATGAAAATGTAAATGTTCGATTAACGGCACTAGAGACTTTATCTAAAATGACCAATGATCCTAAAGTGCGAGAGGGCTTGATTCAATCCATTGCCCAACAAGAGTCTCCGCTGGTTCAATCTGCTCTTGCTGATATCATGCTGAGTATACAAGAAAAAAAATCGGTTCGTTCTTTTCAGCAACTTTTAAAAAAGCCTGAAACCAATGAAGCGATCAAAACCAAAATACAAGCAACCATTCATCAGTTAAATATTTAAACCCCCTGTACATATGAAAACCTATTTTAACCTGCTTGCAGCAGGAATATTATCCCTTTGTGCCTGTACCAGTCTACCGGCGCAAGAAGTCAAGGAGCATATTTCCAAACAGTTTACTGTGAACGGGAAAAACAATGAAGCTGTACTAGCTATCTACAATGTTTTTGGTGCTATTAAAGTAGAAGGTTATGACGGTGATAAGGTATTATTAGAGATCGATAAAAATATCAGTTCTAAATATCCGGATGAAATTGCCAAGGGAAAAGAAGAATTTCGTTTCGAAATGGAACAGCATGGAGATAGCATCATCATTTACATAGCGGCACCCTATGATTCAAGACCTAACAGGAATTGGGATAGAAATGACGAGCGAAAGCATATTCGCTATAAGTATCAGCTTGATTTTGTAATAAAAGTTCCGCATCAAATGCGTTTACGTGTATCCACGATTAATAATGGAGATGTAAAAGTAAAAGATGTCTATGGTACATTATGGGTTTCCAATGTAAATGGTGCTGTAGATGTGGAAAATGCTAAGGGTACCACAAAAGCAACAACTGTGAATGGTCCTGTGAATGTAAGTTATCTGGCAAATCCACCTGCTGCATCAATTTACCATACAATCAATGGTGATATTACGGTGAAGTATCAAAATGGATTGAATGCAGATCTTTATTTCAAAAGCATGCATGGAAAATATTATACAGATTTTGATAATATTGAGCCGATCAATAATACGTTAGAGAAGAATACAGAAAATAAATCCAATAGTACCGTCTATAAAATTAGTAAAGGAAATGCTGTTCGAATTGGTAACGGTGGCAAGAAATTCAATTTTGAAACCCTGAATGGAAATGTCTATATCAAAAAATCATAAAAATAGAAACATGAAAACAATCAAGTATACATTCACCCTCATTGGCTTGCTATGTTCAATGGTAATGCTGGGACAAGGTGTCGAAAAAGAACAACTCACGGTAGCATTGAGTAATCCTGGTAAACCCTATAAGTTGGTGGTTGGTTTGTTAAGCGGTTCAATTCGCGTAACAGGACATTCTGCAGACAATATGATCATTAATGTAGAAGTAGAGGAAGATCGAAAGCCTAAGAAGAGCGATCAAAAAGCTTCGGGTTTGAAACGTATCGGAAGTTCTTCTGGCTATGAGATCAGTGCAGTTGAAAAGAACAATGAGGTAACGATCAACAATCAAAGTATGATGCGAAAAGTAGATCTAGATATCAAAGTTCCAGTAAATGGTACGCTCGTACTAAATACACTGAATGAAGGGGATATTGTAGTAAGCAATATTAAGGGAGAGTTAGAATTGAATAATGTAAATGGAGATATCAAAGTGTCAGGTATTTCAGGTACAGCTGTGGCCAACACTGTGAATGGAGATATTACAGTTGCATTCTCATCGGTAACAGAAGGAAAACCAATGGCTTTTTCTACATTCAATGGTGATGTAAACCTTAGCTTTCCTGTAGCAACAAAGGCCAACTTGAAAATGAAAACCGATCAAGGAGAAATTTTTAGCGATTTTGAAGTAGCAATGGATAAATCTTCTACAGCACCTGTAAAGAGTAGCTCAGGAGGCACCTACAAAATCAGTAAAGATGCATGGGTAACCGGTAAGATCAATGGTGGAGGTGCTGAAGTGATGGTTAAATCTTGGGGTGGAGACTTGTATATACGTAAGAACAAATAGGCTATACTCAGTAAAAAAATATAGCAACATTTATTGTTGCAAGCAGTAAATGGATAGTGGCTTCTGAAAAGGAGCCATTATTTTTTTGTGTTACTTCAACTACAACTGAATTATGATTTATATTGAGCATGCTCAACATTCATTATGCAACATATCAGTATCATTATACCTACTTATAACGAAGCCGATGGTATTGGTAAACTGGTTCAATATTTACAAGAACATGGAGGTAGTCATGTAAAGGACATTATTGTATCTGATGGTGGTAGTATTGATGATACCATGTCTGTCGCTGCAGCAGCCGGGGCAATAGCTACTTTGTCTTCTGATAAAGGCAGGGCCGCTCAAATGAACCATGGAGCAAGTATTGCAACAGGTTCTATTTTTTATTTTGTACATGCAGATACTTTTCCTCCTGTTACTTACGCTTTAGATATTCTTACAGCGATCAATAGTAGTTATGCATTTGGACGTTACCGTACAAAGTTTGATTCTGATAAAAAGATTTTACTTTTCAATGCTTGGTTCACAAGATTCGATCTATTTATTTGTTATGGGGGTGATCAAACTCTTTTTATGCAAAGAAAGCTTTTTGATCAGATCGGCGGGTTTAATAGTAGTATGCGAATCATGGAAGATTATGATATAGTTACACGTGCAAAATCTACCGGAGCACGATATAAAATATTTTCATCCGCTGCATTGGTATCTGCACGAAAATATGATACCAATAGCTGGCTAAGGGTACAAACTGCGAATTATACAATAATCAGGATGTATAAAAAAGGAGCATCACAAAATGAGATGGTACATCGATACAGAGAACTACTTAACTATCGATGACCTTTGAATAATGTTGGTTCCAATCATCTTCCGTATCGATATCGTTGAGTATGGGAAGTGTGTGATAGCTGATTTTATGTAGCGCTAATTGTTGAATCGTTTTGTTGTAAACAGCATCAGTACTCCATGCTATTCCCTCAAAGAGAAATGGGAAAAATTGTCGCATACCCAATAAATAATATCCGCCATCAGCAGAGGGACCAATGACTACTTGATGATTGTGTAAAGCTGTGAATGCTATTTGAATAGTATCGGCTGTGAGTTCGAAACAATCCGTGCCTATGATGAGTACTTGTTCGTACGATTCTTGAAATAACGTATCAAAAGCATGATACATGCGTGCTCCGAGATCCTCCCCTGTTTGGTTCCTTTTCAGATATATATCATCCGGCCAAACATCATTCGAGGAAATACCATCTGCATAAAAAACATAAAGATTACATGGCACTTGTTCGGTGATTTGTACTGTATGCTTCAATAGAGATTGGTAAATGGATAAAGCCTTTT
>JACVCQ010000306.1 GCA_016741945.1 Chitinophagaceae bacterium | reverse complement strand
AAATCTAAGCTCCTTCGGCTTCCCCATCTTTCAATTCAACCTGAATATGATCTTGAAGCGTGGTGGAAACAGATAATCCTACATAATCAGGTTTAACTGGAAACATTTTATGCATCCTTTCTACCAATACAAGGGTTTGAATGGTTTTGGGGTGAAAATCGAGTAAGGGTTTCAGCGCGAATAACAATGTTCTGCCACTATTGGTAACATCATCTGCAATCACCACATGTAATCCGGTAAAATCAATCACCTCACTAACAGTTACCTCATTAGGTGATACTTTATCCAAGGAAATGGATGCAGTTTGTATGTTATTGGAAATGTATTTTTTCAAATGTTCGGCGATTTGATCTGCGATCACCATGCCACTATTTCGGATGCCTAAAATGATAACAGGTGCTTCATCCCCATTCAATTGTTCAGCCAGTTCCAATGCCATTCGATGCAATTTCCGAGCTGCGGCGTCTTTGGTTAAGATATAATTACGGTTACCCATATCGAAGATTTATATTCAAATGTAGGAACATTAAAACCAATCAACAATCCCATTTCCAACCAATCAAAACTGCTATCTTAGCACTTTAAGACCAACCGTATGCAATATCTCCAACAAATACTTTTTGTGGCTTTAGCAGCCGTTTCTGTTTGGTTATTCGCACGTAAAGCAGGACAAATCCGCAGGAATATTCTTTTGGGAAAAGAGGAAGCACTCAATGATCAGCCAGCCTTACGCTGGAGGAACTTGTTACTATTGGCGTTGGGACAAAAGAAAATGTTTTCCAATCCATTGGTAGCGATCATGCACTTTGTGATCTATGCCGGTTTTATTATCATCAATCTCGAAGTATTGGAGATTGTATTGGATGGTATTTTGGGTAAACATCGGCTGTTTGCTGAGCCTTTAGGTGCCTTGTACAACTGGTTAATTAATGCATTCGAGTTTTTAGCAGTGGGTGTGATATTGGTTTGTATTGTTTTTTTATCACGTAGAAATATTATCAAACTCAAACGTTTTATCAGTAAAGACTTAAATGGATGGCCTAGGTCTGATGCCAATTATATTCTGATTACAGAGATCGTCCTTATGAGTCTATTTCTGACCATGAATGCAACTGATCTAGTATTACAGACAAGAGGAGACAGCCACTATCCCGCTACCGGTTCATTTTATTTTTCAGGATTATTAAGTCCCATCTTCTCCGGTTTTTCAGACGGTACATTAGTTGCCATCGAACGCACTTGCTGGTGGTTACATATTGCAGGCATTTTTGCCTTCCTGAACTATTTACCGTATTCAAAGCACTTGCACATCATGCTGGCATTCCCAAATGCATACTATACCAGACTGGAATCTCCGGGGAAAATGAAAAATATGCCCAGTGTTCAAAATGAAGTCTTATACGCTATGCAACCCGAGCTTGCACCAACAGATGCTGCACCACCGGCACGTTTTGGCGCAAAAGATGTATTTGATTTGAGCTGGAAAAACTTATTAGATGCATACAGCTGTACGGAATGTGGTAGATGTTCTGCTGCTTGTCCGGCCAACACTACCGGCAAACTCTTAAGCCCCAGAAAGATCATGATGGCCACTCGCGATCGTCTGGAAGAAGTAGGCCGTAATATTGATACTAATAAATCATTTCAGGATGATGGAAAATCATTGTTACATGATTATATTTCTGTGGAAGAATTAAGAGCCTGTACCACCTGTAATGCCTGTGTGGAAGAATGTCCAGTGAGTATTTCTCCATTAGAGATCATTACAGAATTACGCAGATCACTGATCATGGAAGAAAGTAATGCTCCACAAGAATGGAATGGCATGTTTAGTAATACCGAAAATAATTTTGCTCCTTGGAAATTTTCTCCTGAAGAAAGAGACCAATGGGCGACGCAATAAATAAAAAATATAAAATGAGAAATAATGAATCAGAAAGTATTTCTTAAATGATTAGGCTTATACTTTCACATTCATTATTTCTTATTTCTTATTGGATATTTTAAAGGATGCTATGACAATATCCTCATTCCCTTTCTCTATTACAGACTTTCATACCATGGAACCTGAGATTCATATGGGTATAACGGGGTTTGCAGAATGGCGGATCATTCATCGTGAAGATATCCGTATCAGACTTGTTACCTATTCTCCCGATTATTTGGCTGATCATTGGTGCGATAAAGGACATATCATTTTCTGTGCTGAAGGTGAAATGGAAACAGAACTGCACAATGGGGAAAAGCATTTATTACAAAAGGGACAAGTATATACGGTTGGGGATCATTCGGATGCACATCGCTCTTATTCAAAAAATGGTTGTACCCTATTTATTGTTGACTAGATCCAGGGTTTGTACAAGATTCTGTATAACTGAATCAATGCTGTGATGATGAATATCACCCCCATAATCTGATTGAGGGTTTTATTGCTGGTATTGTTTCTTTTCACCAGCCAATTCCCTCCATGAATATATAATGCCAATCCTGTAATGGTTCCCACACCTGCACCAATAGTGAATACATGATAAGCAGTGGCTGTTACGGGCAGTACCTTTGTTTGAATCATGGTGGAAGTCCATAAAAACCAAAAAGGTATCTGAACAGGATTCAGCGCACTCATCATAAGTCCAAGCAGGAAACGATGCAGTTGATTGTCTAGAATCACCGAACGTTCCTCTTTTTTTTGTTTACGTGCAGAAATAAATGCCAACACTCCTAACACCAAAAATAGGAATACGGTGATCCAACCCAATGCCACAAACCAACTTCGATGTTGAACGACCCAATCCATGCCTGTTAGAGCAAATCGTAGGTATAACATTTCAACGATGGCCACCCCAATGGCGTACATCCATGCTTTTTTGGTACCCTCCTGGATACAGATTTGGGTGGCAGTAAAACTCATATTACCCAAGGGTAATTGCCCCAAAAAGCTAATCAAGCAAGCAACAAAGAAGATATATACCATCATACGACCCTAGAATTCAAATGTAATGGTTGTAATATACGTCAGCAATTAAGCAGATTCAATAAGATTTATACTAAAGGAATATACATCCTTGTAAACATCCTATTGCAGTATAAAATGTTAGCCATAAATTTACGTCCTAAGGATCTATGTACTTAACCGCTGGTATACAGCAACAATTGAATGCATATGAAAGTGATGACCATGGCAGAAATGGCAATGAATGGTGAAAGTCCGGAAATTTTGTTTTGGGTGGGTTGTGCAGGCAGTTTTGACCAAAGAGCCCAAAAAATCACCAAAGCTTTGGCCTCTATTCTGGATAAAGTAGGGATGCGTTATGCTATTCTGGGTAAAGAAGAAGCCTGTACCGGTGATCCTGCCCGCAGAGCAGGAAATGAATTTCTCTTTCAAATGATGGCGTATCAGAATATCCAGGTCCTGAATGGATATGGTATCAAAAAAATTGTTACCACCTGTCCGCATTGTTTCAATACACTCAAAAATGAATACCCGGAATTAGGAGGGAATTATGAAGTCATTCATCATACCACACTCTTGCAACAACTCATCGATGAAGGACGTATTCAACTGAAAGAAGGAGGTACTTTTAAAGGCAAAAAAATCTCTTTCCATGATAGTTGCTACCTCGGACGTGCCAACAATATTTATGAAGCCCCCAGAAAAGTACTGGAAGCATTAGACGCCGAACTCGTTGAAATGAAAAGATGCAGAAGCAAGGGTCTATGTTGCGGAGCCGGTGGTGCTCAAATGTTCAAAGAGGATGAACCCGGCAATCAAAGAATCAATTTTGAA
>JACVCQ010000305.1 GCA_016741945.1 Chitinophagaceae bacterium | reverse complement strand
ATTCCTTAACCCCTTAAAAATTTATTTCAGTTTAGACAAGGACAATACATCACACTAAAAACAAAGATTGACTGTGAAGAAGTACGTCGATCCTATTCTATTTGCAGTAGTCCATTGGACCATGAGTTAAGGGTGGCCGTAAAGAAAGTTCCGCAAGGCGTTTTTTCTACTCATGCCAATGAAGTTTTGAAAGCCGGTGATCAATTGGATGTTATGCCGCCGATGGGTAAGTTTTTCACGCCGCTCATACCCGGACAAAAAAAGAACTATGTTGGCTTTGCTGCAGGTAGCGGTATAACTCCTTTGTTATCCATCATCAAAACAACTTTACAAACCGAACTAGAAAGTACATTCACCCTAGTGTATGGAAATCGTAACAGACATTCCATCATCTTTAGAGAAACATTGGAAGCCCTAAAGAATAAATACATGGATCGTTTCAGACTCATTCATATCCTTTCCAGAGAAACAACTGATACCCCATTGAACTCAGGACGAATTGATGCTGATAAATGCTTGCTTCTATGCGATAAAGCCATTGATCTACAAAAAACCGATGAGTTTTTCCTTTGCGGACCTGAAGAAATGATCTTTACGGTGAAAAATGTTTTAGAACAACAACAGGTTCCTGCGCAGAAAATTCATTTCGAATTGTTTACTACTGCCGGACAACAACATAAAAAAAATCAACCGCAGGAAGAAGATATCGACAAAGGTCCTAAGAGTAAAATCACTGTTACACTGGATGGAATTAGTTTCGATTTTGAATTGAGTCAAAAAGGAGATGCCATATTGGATGCTGCTTTAAAACAGGGAGCAGATCTTCCTTATGCTTGTAAAGGAGGCGTTTGTTGTACTTGTAGAGCTAAATTGGTTGAGGGAGAAGTAGATATGGAAGTGAATTATGGATTGGAACCTGATGAAATAGAACAAGGATTTATTCTTACTTGTCAAGCACACCCTAAGTCTGAAAAAGTAGTGGTTGACTTTGATGTGAAATAATTTTTTTAGCCACTAATGCACAGATTACAATAACTAATCTTTACATCTCCGGCAATGTATCATTTAAGTAAAATCGGCTCAATAATCTTTTGCCAAATGGCATATCCTTTAGCGTTCATGTGCAAATTATCTTTGATAAATAATTCCTGATTCACAGTACCGTCAGGAAGTAACATTGCATAGTGAACATCCACATAAACAGTAGCAGTATCTCTTTTCAAATATCGTTTGATCAATCGATTGGTTATCAAAAACTGCTTTTCCAATTTCCATCTGCTTGGACTTGGCTTGATTGAAATGAAAGCAACAGGCACACTCCCTAACGATGTTCGGATGATCTTCAATAAAGTTTTGAATCGATTACGCACCGTTTTAGGGGTTGACGGTATTGAGTCTGCAATATCATTCTCACCGCAGTAAATAATAATTTGCTTGGGTGCATAAGGAAGGATGATCTTATCTGCATATTGAATCACATCCTGCAATGTAGATCCACCAAATCCACGATTGAGTATCGGATATCCTGGAAAATAATCTTGTATGTCTTTCCAATAAGTAAAAGAAGAACTGCCCACAAACAATAATTGTCCTTTGGAAGGAAATTGCAAACTATCCGCACTTAGAAATGCATCAATATCTTTTTTAAACCGCGGTGTCTGTGCCCATACCGACAAACAATACAGTAGAAACGCCGTAACCAATATCCCTTTTTTCATACCGGAAAGATAAACTCCTGTTCATCATCACTTTACTGGTCTTACTAAAAACATCAACAAAAACTAACAAAAAGATAAATTATTTAGTTTTAAAACACTAACATTTGTTAGCATTATTCAATTCTTTTTGTATTTTTACAGCCCAAACCGCAACGTATGGAAAAGAATTTGGAAGTGTTGTTTCAAGAAAAGATCGACAAAGAAATTCGTATTGAACCCAAGGATTGGATGCCGGAAAAATATCGTCAGACTTTGATTCGTCAGATCAGTCAGCATGCGCACAGTGAGATTGTTGGTATGTTACCCGAAGGCAACTGGATCACCCGTGCTCCCAACCTGAGAAGAAAAGCAATTTTACTGGCAAAAGTTCAAGATGAAGCCGGTCATGGATTATACCTCTATTCCGCTGCTGAAACATTGGGTATTAGCAGAGATGAAATGTATGAGCAATTACACAGTGGTAAAGCCAAATACTCTTCCATTTTTAATTACCCTACTTTAAGTTGGGCTGATATGGGTGCCATTGGTTGGTTGGTAGATGGTGCTGCTATTATGAATCAAGTACCATTGTGTAGAACCAGTTATGGTCCATATGCGAGAGCCATGGTGCGTGTTTGTAAAGAAGAAAGTTTTCATCAGCGTCAGGGTTTTGAAATCTTGTTGACTTTAAGTCGTGGAAATGAAGCGCAGCGACGCATGGCACAGGATGCCATTAATCGTTGGTGGTGGCCTAGTATCATGATGTTTGGTCCGAAAGATGATGAAAGTCCAAATACCATTCAAAGCATGAAATGGAAGATCAAGCGGTTTACCAATGATGAGTTGCGCCAAAAATTTGTAGACATCTGCGCAGAGCAAATCAAAATATTGAACCTCACGATTCCTGATCCTGATTTGAAATGGAATGAGGAAAGAGGACATTATGATTTTGGCGCGATCAACTGGGATGAATTCTGGCAGGTGATTGCTGGCAATGGACCATGCAACAAACAAAGACTCGATGCCCGCAAAAAAGCCTGGGAAGAAGGAAAATGGGTTAGAGATGCAGCTTCTGCGTATGCGGCGAAACGTGCGGTTAGAAAAGAGGTGAAAGTGGCATAGGGTAAAAAATCAAAAGTGTCCACAGGACTCCTTTGGAGAAAAGTCAAAAGTCTAAAGTCAAAAAGTGAGTAGTGAGTAGTGAATAGTGAGTAATAATTAATCAAATAAAAGGCTTGTGGCTCGAAGCTCACAGCTCATAGCTAAATAGCTAACCATGAAACAATACATAAAAAAATATTACTACGGCGATTACGGTGAAGGTAAAAACGGTGCTGCCGATATTTCTACTTCCGGCTCTTCTAAACAGGAATGGCCCTTATGGGAAGTGTTCATCAGAAGTAAGCAAGGATTGGATCATAAACATGTAGGTAGTCTGCATGCTGCTGATGCGCAAATGGCCATTGAAAATGCCCGTGATGTATATACCAGGAGAAATGAAGGCATCAGTATTTGGGTAGTAGAAAGTAAATACATTCATGCCAGTAATCCTGATGAAGCAGAGGCTTTATATGATCCTGCGAATGATAAAGCCTATCGTCATCCTACTTTCTATGACCTGCCGGATGAACTGACCCATATCTAATCAACGCTTCATTTACGACTGATGAACACATCTCTGATTGACTATACTTTACACCTTGCAGACAACGCATTGATCATAGGACATCGTAATAGCGAATGGTGTGGGCATGGACCTGTATTGGAACAGGACATCGCCATTTCAAATATTGCGCTTGATTTTATCGGACAAGCACGAAATCTTTACCAATATGCTGCTGAAATTTCAGGTAATGGAGCTACTGAAGATTCTCTGGCTTTTTTGCGTGATGTTTCTGATTTTAAAAATGTATTGATCACTGAATTGCCCAATGGCGATTGGGCACAAACTACTTTACGTCAATTTCTGTTTAGTACGTATCAATATTATTTCTATCAGCAGTTACAAAACTATGCAGATACAAGGCTTTAAGCCCTTGAGGCTAAATCTTTGAAAGAAGTGACTTATCATTTGCGATGGAGCGTTGAATGGGAGATTCGTTTGGG
>JACVCQ010000304.1 GCA_016741945.1 Chitinophagaceae bacterium | reverse complement strand
GGGTACCCTTGTTTCATAATATTCTAAGTCTTTCAATATTTGCTTAGGATCTGATACTTCTTTTAATGGATAAGCCAATAGATTCACGTCTCCTTGTTTAATACCCTCTCCCTGATAAGTAGCATGTTCTCGAGTAACTCCATTTTCCATTCTAAGAATGGGTATATTTTGAGCTACATGCATCCAATCTGCATCAGCTTTTACACCAATCAATGCAGCCGCTTCCGTTGCATAGTTTAATACTGCTTTGGCTGCAGCGTTGGTCCAGGCATTATTATCTACATTCTCTGCCCACTCATCAGCAGCTACTACATTCTTGATATCATATTTACCGGGACCATTTCGCTCTACCCTACTTGCCCAAAAGTCTGCGGTTTCCTTTAAAATGGGCCAACCTTTTTCTTTGAGCCATTCCTTATCCTGTGTTACACAATAATAATTCCAAGCTGCAATACCTACACATGCAGTAATATGGTGTTCGAAGGGACCACTTAATGCCCATACAGGTGTTTCTTCAACACCTGTAGCTGCACTTTCCCATGGAAACATAGCTCCTTTATAACCATGACTGAATGCATTCTTTTTTGCAGCAGCCAGTCTGTTAAAGCGGTATTCAACCATACTTTTTGCCATAGCAGGCTGGAGTACCAGCAAAGCAGGGTACATCCATAATTCTGTATCCCAGAAAACATGTCCATTGTATCCTAAGCCACTCAATCCCATGGGAGATGGGCTATAATCCGTTCCTTCTCGTGCAAAAGAATACAAATGATACATCATACTATGAATATCCTGTTGTGCTTGAGGATCGCCTTCGATTTGAATATCACTTTTCCAAAGCTCTTCCCAAGCTTTTCCATGAAACGACAGTAAGCGATCTCTACCTTCGAGTTTGGCAAAAATGGTCATACGCTCTGCTTCATTTAATGGATCATCGTGATGTGCGCTGGTAATAGAGGACCCTGCCACTGAATAGCGATAGGTATTTCCGGCTTTTAATGTTTTATTGAATTTCATCAAATGCATATTGTTATCCCACATTTCATGGATTACACGTGGCTCTTCTCCATGCTTTTCCGAAAAAAGAAAAGTATTCGATGCACACATCAATAATTTTCCGGTGGGGCTTTTCGCTGATGAGGTAAGTAAGCTAATTGTCACATGCGGACGATCAATTTCATTGTAATAGTTCTGAACATCTTTTAATGCATCCGGAGCTTCCATTACACTGGCTGCATTGATCAGGATATCTTTCTTCGCTTGTATTGTTACATCCATCAATACGGTAAATGGAAGATGGCGTAAGGAATAATACGAATAAGTAACGGTTGCTTTATCGCTATAATCAAAAGAGCAGGTAAAAGAAGCTTTTTTCATATCTAACTCCTGCTTCATATTACTCACTTCTGATGCAGTAATATTTCTGCCATCAATGCCCAATTGCATATTTAACAAATTAAAACTGCGCAGAAAATTACTGACCCTACCACGACCATATTGATCATAAGCTCCTGCCAATACTACTTCCTTTACTTTAAATGGTTCGGGAGAAGAAACAATCCCTATCATGCCATTGGCTACGGTTATTCCATAATAGTTAGAGGGTGTTACAGATGAGACTGTAAGCTTCCATGGATCCTGAGATTTTACTGGTGCTATTCCAATAAAAAAGATTAATAAGTAAATCAAGTGCAATCGTTTCATAATGCTTATTTTGCGAGTACTAGCGTGTGCTCAAATTTATTCTAAAACCCTGTATGAAAAATATTTTTATTATCGCAATCGTTTGCGTTTTTGGTCTTGCTTGTTCTCGATCATCTACCCTTCTGGTAGAGGTTGATCCTGAAAAATCAGGGTTACAATTTTCCAATACCATTATTGAAAACCAAGACCTGAATGTACTGAATTATGAATACATCTATAATGGTGGCGGTGTTGGCATTGGCGACTTTAATAATGACAGCTTGCCGGATATTTACTTCACAGGTAACAGAACTCCCAATAAACTTTTTTTGAATAAAGGGAATTTAAAGTTTGAAGACATCACTGAACAAGCACGAGTGAGTGGCAATGGGAAATGGAGTAAAGGAGCTAGTATCATTGATATCAACAATGATGGATTAGCAGATATCTATGTTTGTGCAGCTGTTTTATCAGATAGTAATGCCAGAAAAAATCTCTTATATGTAAATCAGGGAGTGAATGCAACAACCGGCATCCCTGTATTTAAAGAAATGGCACAAGAATATGGACTGGATGATATGTCGAATACACATATGGCTGCTTTTTTCGATTATGATAACGATGGAGATCTCGATGTATATCTTTTGGTGAATGATCTTGACGGTACTTATCCGAATGAATTTCGACCGATTCGTAAAGATGGAAGTTGGCCTAATACAGATAAGTTACTAGAGAATCGATTCGACTCTACACTTCAGCACCCTGTGTATACCGATGTTTCTGCAAAAGCGGGTATTTTGATTGAAGGCCATGGTTTAGGTGTGAGCATTGCTGATATCAATCAAGATGGATGGAAAGATATTTATATCAGTAATGATTATTTATCGAATAATATTCTTTACATCAACAATAAAAACGGAACCTTCACTGATCAATGTGCCACTTACTTGAAACATACCAGTAAGAACGCCATGGGTAATGATATTGCAGATATTAATAATGACGGTTTAGCTGATATCATTGAAACAGATATGATGCCTGCTGATAACTATCGACAAAAAATGATGCATTCGGATATCAGTTATCAGACTTTTCAAAACAGCGATCGATATGGGTTCATGTATCAGTATCCAAGAAATACGTTACAACTCAATCAGGGATTGATCTCACAAAAGAATGATTCACTGCGTAGACCTGCATTTAGCGAGATCGCTTATTTCAGTGGTGTAGCACATACCGACTGGAGCTGGGCGCCACTTCTTTTCGATGTTAATAATGACGGATGGAGAGATTTGTTTGTTACAAACGGACTTCCCAAAGACATGTCTGATAAAGATTTTATGTCGTACAGAAGCAATGCTGTAGCCAATGCACCACTTGAAGAAGTATTAAAACAATTACCTGTTGTAAAGATCAGCAACTATGTATTTCAGAATAATGGCGACCTGAGTTTTACAGATCGAACCAAAGAATGGGGAATTGATTTCCCTACTTTTTCAGCAGGTATGGCATATGCAGATTTTGACAAGGATGGCGATTTGGATATTGTGATCAATAATACCAATATGCCTGCTACCTTATTAGAAAATAAAGAACGTCAACAAAAAGAGTCATCGAATTTTATTCGCATCGGATTAACCGGTACTACACAAAATATTTCCGGTTTAGGTGCTTGGGTACATGTGTATGCAAAAGGCATGCATCAGGTGATTGAACATTCGCCTTATCGAGGTTATTTATCTACCATAGAAAATATCCTTCATTTTGGTATTGGGGATAATACCATTATTGATTCTATTCGTATAATATGGCCTGATGGCAAATCCGAAATAAGAAAAAAAATATCCGCGAATCAGATAATTCATTTTTCAGCAAGCAATGCCTTTGAGTATAACCCGTCTTCACCTGCTGCACCAATGACTTTATTTGAAGATATTACCGCTGCCAGTGGTGTGAGCTATGGATTTTCTGAAGTTGACTTTATTGATTTTGATATCCAACGTTTATTATTACACAAACTCACACAATATGGGCCTTCACTTGCCGCCGGAGATTTGAACGGAGATGGGAAAGATGATTTTGTTGTGGGTGGAGGTTCTCCTTTTCATGCATCTACTTTTATTC
>JACVCQ010000303.1 GCA_016741945.1 Chitinophagaceae bacterium | reverse complement strand
CCCATATACTGCTCCATGGCCATGGAACGGATGGAAGAGGCCGGTAATTGGGCGATTTTGGAAATTTTAACACCATTATGGTACAATTGCGAAATCCGTAAAATATGTTTCAGGTCCTCATTGTCATAGTAGCGGTGCTTGCTTTCTTTCCTTTTGGGAATGAACAACTGGTACCGTTGTTCCCAGATGCGTAAAGTATGGGCTTTGATGCCACTCAGGTTCTCAATGTCTTTGATCGTAAAATGATTCATGATTAAGATTTAGAGGTCTGAGAACACTCAGGTATATAAAAATACGTCATTCAGCAGGAAATCGTCCGTTTTAGCAAAAGTTTTAATCTGATTGCTTCAGTATCTGTCTGAAAAGGATATTTTTGTTTCTATCAAAAAAGAAAATATGGGTTTAGCTCTATTCATCGTTGGAATTATTGGTTGGCATGTAGGAATGTGGGGAATGTTCAAAAAAGCAGGTATTGAACCATGGAAAGCTTTGATTCCTTTTTATAACACCTGGCAGATCGTTGAGAAATGTCATATCCGTAAATACTGGTTTTGGTTACAATTGATTCCGATTGCCGGTCAATTCATTACCATCTGGATCACCATCATTTTCGTGATGCATTTCAAGCGTTTCAATCTCATTCATCATACTGCTACGGTCTTATTACCATTTATCTATTTTCCATATCTCGGTTTTTCAAAAGATGAAAAATGGGTGGGTTCTGAAGCTTTCAAGTCGTACAAAAAACCCGGTTCTAGGGAGTGGGTGGATGCAGGTGTATTTGCAGTAGTAGCTGCCACCATCATTCGCACATTTGTATTTGAAGCTTATGTGATTCCAACAGAAAGTATGGAGAAGACTTTATTGGTGAATGATTTTCTCTTCGTGAATAAGATGAGTTATGGTGCAAGGATCCCACAAACACCTTTGTCTTTCCCTTTCGTTCATAACACAATGCCTTTCTCACAAACCACACCCTCTTACCTGAAATGGATACAGATTCCTTATAAAAGGCTTCCTGCATTCACAGCGGTCAAAAGAAATGATGTGGTTGTATTCAATTTCCCTGCAGGAGATACCATCATCAACAGACCGGAATATGGTAGTAAAGTAACTTATTACGATGTACTGCGATTTACTTTTAAAGGCAACAGACAGGAATTGTTTGCAAGTCCGGAATATCCAATCATTGTTCATCCCATGGACAAAACAGATAATTATATCAAACGATGTGTAGCAGTGGGTGGAGATGTATTGCAGATTCGTAATGGACAATTGTATATCAATGAAGAACCTGCCATGGTACCCGGTGGCTCTCAAACAGAGTATGTAGTTGTCACGAACAAGAAGCCATATGACATTGATTTCTTAAAAGAAGAATTAGGCATTGATTTGGATGACACCAAGGGACAATTGGAAATGATCAGTGATAGTAGCTATAAATTTAACCTCACACCCGAAGAACTAGCAAAGTTGAGAAAGCTACCTAATTATGTCTCCGATTCTCCATATACAGAGAACTACATCGGTATGACCTTCCCGGCAGATGAAGCCAATTACCCATGGAGTGTTGATAATTATGGTCCATTACGTGTACCTGCAAAAGGAGATACATTACAACTCACACCACAAAACATTTCACTATACAGAAGATTGATTGCCACTTATGAAGGCAATACACTCGAAGAGAAAGATGGACAATTCATCATCAACGGAAAAAATACCAACACTTACATAACTAAATATAATTATTATTGGATGATGGGTGATAACCGTCATCGCAGTCAGGATAGTCGCTACTGGGGCTTTGTACCCGAAACACATATCGTAGGAAAAGCATCTCTGATCTGGTTCAGTTGGGATAAAGGTCCGAGATGGAAGCGATTGATGAAAAGCATCAAATAAAAGAATCAAGGTACAAGAAAGAATACAAGATTCAAGAAGCAAGACACAAGAAAGAATGGAAGGAGTCAAGGTATAAAGTGGATGAATGGAATTGTTGTGGCTTAATTCTTTTACCTTGAATTCTTACTTGATTTTTATTCCCTTGTTCTTGTATCCTTTCTTCTGTCTGGCACCTTCATTCTTGTTTCTTTAACATATTTGTTTTTATTTTTTTTCGTAACTTCCATCACCGAAAGGGTCCTCATGGCGCAAGCTTTGAGGACTTTTTTGTCTAAAAGCGTGTTTTATGAATCATCAACAGTACAAACTAGAGTATGAAGTATATGCTGATGCAAGTGCGTTGAAGCAGGAAGATGCATCATTATTGGATGAAGCAAGAAAAGTAACCGATCAAGCATATGCGCCTTATTCTGCATTTAAAGTAGGTGCAGTAGCGAAATTAGTAAATGGAGCATTGGTCATTGGCACTAATCAAGAAAATGCGAGTTTCCCTGTAGGTATTTGTGCAGAAAGGGTATTATTATCTGCCGCAGCTACGCTCCACCCTGGTGTAGCTATTGAATCTATTGCGATCAGCTATAACAATACCAAAGGCAAGAGCAATCATCCTGTTTCACCTTGTGGTGTTTGCAGACAAAGTTTATTGGAATATGAGATAAGAGTAAAAAGTCCAATCAGACTCATTCTTTCTGGTTTAGAAGGAAATGTCTATGTGATTCCACAAGCAGGAAGTTTATTGCCCCTGAGTTTTACAGGCGATGATATGAAGTAGGGGGCGTATGGTCCATGGTCGATGGTCCATACGCCATGGAAAGAAGCTTGCTACTCTATGTGATCTGTCAACTATCAACTGTCAACTCTCTACCGCCCAAATACCTGATTCCCCGATCACCCAGCACCTAGTACCTAGTACCTAGCACCCATCACCCTTCATCAAAACAAAGTCTGCACCCCATGCGTAATCTTAAACTCATGTTGCAGTAACCATTTCTTACGCCACATACCACCTGAATAACCAATCAGTGAGCGATCGCTTCCAATGACACGGTGACAGGGTACAATAATCGCAATATTATTTCTTCCATTGGCACTGGCCGCTGCTCTGATCACTTTAGGATCACCTAAGCGTTTGGCCATATCCATATAACTAATGGTTTTGCCATATGGGATTTCCGTTAACTCACTCCAAACCCTTTTTTGGAACTCAGTACCTTCCTGATGAACAGGGATGGTGAATTGTTTCCTGCTACCATGAAAGAATTCAATCAGTTCCTCGGTACATTGATGCATGATTTCACTGATACCGGGTTCTCCATAGGTCAATTGGTCCGGATTGTCTACAAAACTCAGTTCACCGATATATTGATCGGTTCCTCCAATCTTGAGTAAGCCTACCGGACTTTCATAGTAAGTATAATAGAGTTCACTCATTGAATGGTTGTTTAGTACACCCGAATCGGTACAACAATATACAAATCCTTTTGAAATAGCGATTAACCGATCAATTGACCATTGTCTACTTTGCGTTCCGGTTGTAGTAATACTACTTGGTTTTGCTGATCATATACACCCAATACCAAACATTCACTGAAAAAGTTAGCGATTTGTTTTGGGGGGAAATTAACCACCGCAACAATCTGCTTACCTATGAGTTCTGTAGCCGTATAATGGTGAGTGATCTGCGCAGAAGATTGTTTGATACCCAAAGGACCAAAATCTATTTTCAGCTGATAGGCAGGTTTTTTGGCTTTTGGAAAATCAGTAACTTCAAGGATGGTTCCACTTCGAATTTCAACTTTTTCAAAATCAGCCCAACTGATCATACAATATTTTTTATTCAAATCTAAAAAATAATCAGCATGAAACGTCAAGCAACAGCCGTGTGGAATGGCTCAGGTAAAGAA
>JACVCQ010000302.1 GCA_016741945.1 Chitinophagaceae bacterium | reverse complement strand
CATCTGTACCGTCGAGAATGTGGATCCGATGGGTGTGCATACGGGTGACTCTATCACTGTAGCTCCTGCTATGACCTTGAGCGATACCGCTTTCCAGGAAATGCGTAATAAAGCCATGCTGATGATGCGCTCACTGGGTAATTTCGCGGGTGGTTGTAATGTGCAGTTTGCTTTGAATCCCGAAACAGAAGAACTGATTGCGGTGGAGATCAATCCACGTGTGAGCCGCTCTTCTGCATTGGCATCGAAAGCAACAGGATATCCGATTGCGAAGATCGCTGCGAAACTGGCGATCGGTTATTCATTAGATGAATTAGAGAACCAAATCACGAAAACTACTTCTGCATATTTTGAGCCTACCTTGGATTATGTGATCGTTAAGATCCCGCGCTGGAACTTCGACAAATTTAAAGGCGCCAATGATACGCTTGGATTACAGATGAAGAGTGTGGGTGAAGTAATGGCCATCGGTCGCAGCTTCACAGAAGCCATTCAGAAAGCATGTCAGAGTTTAGAGAATGAAGCGGTAGGATTGGGTTATTATGGTAAGAGTTTGATGAAGAGTGAAGAACTGACTGAATACATCAAGACCCCGAAATGGGATCGCATCTTCCGAATCAAAGATGCATTGATGCAGGGTTCTACTGTAAAATCTATTTCACAAGCTACCGGTATCGATCGTTGGTTCATCTATCAGATCCAACAGATCTGTGTGATGGAAAAAGAGATCGCGAAATATTCATTGGATACTTTACCGGAAGACTTACTGAAAGAAGCCAAGAAAAATGGTTTCAGCGATGCACAGATCGCCAATATCTTACATGGCGATTGTAATGATGAACAAGTCTACGAAAAACGCAAAGCCCTCGGCATCACCCGCGTCTACAAAATGGTAGACACCTGCAGCGCCGAGTTCGAAGCGAAGACACCTTATTTTTATAGTTCGTTTGAGGGATGATCGAAGTGAAAGGTGAAAAGTGAAAAGTGAAACCATTTCACCTTTCACTTTTCACCTTTCACTCATTTCTCCCTTTCTTTGCACTGACTTTCAAAAACATAACACCGTATGAAACTTACAGACATTCAGATCCTCAATGAGAAAGAAACACGTGCCGGTTTTGGTGAGGGTATTCATGAGCTTGCGAAAGAGAATGAAAATGTAGTGGTACTCACTGCCGATCTCGCAGGATCTTTCAAGTTGGGACCCTATATCAAAGATTTTCCTAACCGTTTTATACAGTGTGGTATCGCCGAAGCAAATATGATCGGTATTGCTGCCGGTTTAACCATCGGTGGTAAAATTCCTTACACTACTACTTTCGCTAACTTCAGTACGGGTCGTGTATACGATCAGATCCGTCAGAGTGTGGCGTATAGCGATAAGAATGTAAAGATCTGTGCATCACATGCCGGATTAACACTCGGTGAAGATGGTGCTACCCACCAAATTCTGGAAGACATTGGATTGATGAAGATGTTACCCGGTATGACCGTGGTAGTTCCTTGCGATTTCAATCAGACCAAAGCTGCTACCAAAGCCATTGCTGATTTGCATGGTCCTGTGTACCTGCGTTTTGGTCGCCCGAAATGGCCCAACTTCACCAAAGAAGATGGCAGCGATTTCGTGATCGGTAAAGCACAACAAATGAGTGAAGGATCTGATATTTCCATCTTCGCTTGTGGTCATATGGTTTGGAAAGCGATCGAGGCCGGAAAAATATTAGAAGAAAAAGGTATCAGTGTTGAACTCATCAACATCCACACCATCAAGCCATTAGATGAAGCTGCGATCATCGCTTCTCTCAGCAAAACAAAATGTGCTGTTACGGTAGAAGAACACAATATTATTGGTGGACTCGGTGATGCTGTTGCACAAGTGGCAGCAAGACATTGTCCCGTTCCTATTGAATACATCGGTACCAACGACACTTTCGGTGAAAGTGGTAAACCCAACGAACTCCTCGCCAAATACGGATTGGATACACCGTTCATTGTTGCGGCTGCGGAGAAAGTGATGGGGAGGAAATAGTGAGTAGTGAGTTGATAGATGACAGTGTACAGTTGATAGAAGAAAAAAAGAGCGTCTTAAAAAGACGCTCTTTTTTTCTTCTATCACTACTCACTATTCACTTATTAACGGCTCCACATAAGAAGTAAATGATATATTTGACGATATACTTTTAAACTTGAAATACTTAACAAGTATTTAGGTGTACTACGATTTACAAATCTTACTATGAATAGGTATATTTTATCTCTGATATTATTCGCTTTTCAATTAACTATTTATGGTCAAGTAAACATTGATGTACATAAGAACGGTATTTTCTTAAATGGAGTTTTGTTAAAAATAAACCCTGATAAAAAGGAATTAGATTCTCTTTTGAATGAGAAAAGTATTGCGGGTAAGATTATTGGCTCTTTTAATCCGGACACTAAAGAAACCAACTGGCAGAAAAGATTTTCGTATCACTTTAAAATATCGGGGGTAACAATAGAATACTATACAAAAGACAAAGAGATCTATAGTGTCAGATTATATATGAAGTCGAGCCACAGAGATCCTAAGAAAGATAATTTGATTACATACCCCAACCAGTTTAAAGATGGTTCAATGATATTAGACACCAGTGCTACCATGGATCAGGTTATACCATTATTAGATAAGCAAGCTGTATTAAGCATTGGTATGAGACCTTATTACCCGAGGAAAATTCCTTCAATTGTATACAGAAAAAATGATTATTATATCGAATTGATGTTCCATCCTGAGAATAAAAAAATCAAAGAAATACTGATCCGTAGATAAAATTATGGGCCGCAGACTTTTATGATAATGATGATTGGCATTGATGAAATACTTGTTCTTCACCCATCATCTCCAAAGGTTCGCGAACTCATTTGCAGATTCCTGCAAAAAAATCTGTGCGTCATCCTTTTTTTTGGTATAGATAAACATAAAATACCTTTTGTAGCAAAAGGAGCGAATCAATACAAGTCTAACATCTGAGATCCGACATCTGACATCAGTAATATGTCACCTCACCGTAAATTTTGTCCTATCTTTTAATATTCATCATTCGACATTCAACATTTCCCCCCTCGCTCCATCGGAAAATCTTAATTTTGCGGCCGGAACAATATCATTTTCTATGAGTACGCCAAAACTGAGTCATTTAGCCGAAACCTTATCCGGAAGTGAGATCGTAAAACTGGGTAATGCCATCAGTGAGCGTATCCGTAATGGCGAGAAGATTTATAACCTTACCATTGGTGATTTTGATCCATCTGTTTTTCCGATTCCTACAGAACTGGAAGCACTCATCATCGAATCTTATCGCAATAGAAATACCAGCTATCCTGCTGCTGAAGGAGTATTGGATCTGCGTAAGTCTGTGGCTTTATTTATTCAGGAATGGGAAGGATTGCATTTTGAACCCAATGAAATTCAAATTGCTGCAGGTGGTCGTCCATTGATCTATACTTTGTTCAAAGCCATTGTCGATAAAGGTGATAAAGTGATCTATGCTGTTCCTTCCTGGAATAATAATCATTATACACATCTTACCGATGCTGTGCATTGTGTAATTGAGTGTACGGTAGAGAATGATTTTATGCCTACAGTAGAAGATATTCGAAAAAATATCAGTGGTGCTACCCTCGTTTGTATCTGTACACCACAGAACCCAACAGGTACTACGCTTAAAAAAGAAAGTCTGGAAGCCATCTGTGATCTGATACTGGAAGAGAATGCAAAAAGAGCTGAGGGCGAAAAGAAATGTTATTTGATGTTTGATCAAATGTATTGGACGCTCACTTATGGTACCACTGTTCATT
>JACVCQ010000301.1 GCA_016741945.1 Chitinophagaceae bacterium | reverse complement strand
TGGTAAGAAAACGCCCCCAGTTCAAACCTAGACCACCCATACTTTTTTTTTCAATGATTTCTACTTTAACACCCGGATGAGAGGCACGGATAGCAGCAGGATATCCACCCTGACCACTTCCAATAATGATTACGTCGTATGCCATAAGATTTTGATTGATTTAATGATCCAATGACGATGTCATTGCGGATGCGAAAATACTGGAAAGTAGTGAAAAGTGGAAAGAGAAATGAGGGTGAGTAGTCGGTAGTGAATAGTGAGTAGTGAGTAGTGAGTCATAAAGATGGATAGCCCTACTCATACTGACTACTCACTATTCACTACTCACCACCCTATCCCTCAAAGAATACCCGGATGGTCTGGTAAAACCAACTGGTATCAATGGAGGGAGTCTTTTGCAGTTGCTCATTGAAACCCTGTAAGCCGAAAAGTCCGGCCATATTCCCATTCCGGAGTGCTATTTCCAGGTATCCTGCAGAATTGAACCAAGCCAGTTTTTCTGTTTCGGGAACAGCTGTGTAATTGGTGCTGATGGTTTCTATGACTTCGTTTCTCTTGAAAACGATTTTGAACCTTCTTCCTTTTCGGTGTTCATTGAATTCTGCTTCTGTGATATTGATTACCACATTTTCAAACTGATCAATGAACAAAATCTGCCCTTCGATCCAATCCGGACCTACGGTAGGTCTGAGCGGATATTTTTCATCGATTTGATCAAAGGGTTGTCCAATACTACTGAGTTGTCCGGTTTTAGAAAACATATTGACAGCCACGGCTATTACGCTGGTTATTTGTAAAAGATTTTTGGCAGAGCCAAGTGGAATGGCAATGATTTCTTTGGGTTTTTCACCGGTGATCATGGTTAATAAGCCATTATCGGAGCAGATAATATATTGCTGACGGTGTTTGGCCATCAACACATATTTCAGGGGTGATTCAAATAAATTAGCAATGATCAGATGAAAAGTACCCGAGGGGAAATGTTGAAATGCATTTGCACAGATATATGCCGCCTGCGGGAAATTGGTTTGGGGCAGGTAGTGTGTGATATCACAAATATTGACAGAAGGGTCCAGTTGCAAGAACTGTCCTTTGATAGCACCTACGAGAAAATCTCGCTGGCCTATATCAGTTGTCAACGTTAGTATGGGCATGCCGCAATAGTAACGTCAGGATACGTCGGTTATTTCACCAATTGTCCATTTTTGAAGAAAAACTTACGAACCAGCTTATCTGTCAGCGAAGGGAAAAAGCGATTCATAAAAACGGTTCTCTTACCGTTAAAAGTGAGTACAATGGTTCTTTTTCTTTTTTCGATAGCTGCAATAATATGTGTGGCACATTCTTCAGAACTCATCATTTTGCCTTCATCCATGGGCGATTCACCTTGCGACTCGCCTCTTTTATTCAATGCCGCATTACGAATATTAGAAGTAGTAAATCCCGGACAAACCCACAACACATTGGTACCACTTTCGAGTAATTCTGTTCTGAGTGCTTCCATCCATCCGTTGACTGCAAATTTGGAAGCAGAGTATCCACTTCTGCCCGGCAATCCGCGGTAACCGGCAATCGATGAAATACCAACAATGGTACCTTTATTTTTCAGGATATATGGTAAGGCGAATTTGGTGCAATACACGGTACCCCAGAAATTAATATCCATGACTTTTCGTAAGGTATCCAATTCCGCTTCTTCAAAAATGGAACGCATGGAGATTCCTGCGTTATTAATCAGGATATCAATGGTACCAAATGACTTGATAGTCATGTCAATGAATTGTCTGCAATCTTGTTCTTTACTAACATCAGCAGTATGAATCAATAAAGGAGCCCCAGGGTGAGCAGACTGCAATTGATAAAGCTTATCATAGTTTCTTCCGCAAGTAGCCACTTTAGCACCCAAGACCAAAAAAGCTTCTACCAATGCTTTACCGATTCCATCGGAGCCACCGGTAACTACTACTACTTTGTTGAGGAATTGTGACATAATTCAAATCATTGAATAACAAAAATACAGTTTCAAATCACTTATAATGAATTGAATGTGAGTAAATACCCTAAAAAAGAAGCATAAAAATTTGGCTGGTTTTTTATTTCACCTATTTTTGCACTCCCAAAACGGAATACAGCAATGTATTTTCAGTTCTAAGGAAGGAGATTCCGTAGCTCAGTTGGTAGAGCAATACACTTTTAATGTATGGGTCCTGGGTTCGAGTCCCAGCGGGATCACAAGAAGAAAGGTTACGAATGATCGTAGCCTTTTTTGTTTTTTTGATTTTGATTCTTGCTCGCTTTGGCAGAGCATCCCGATTTTATCGAGAGGGTCCTGGGTTCGAGTCCCAGCGGGATCACAGAAAGAAAGGTTACGAATGATCGTAGCCTTTTTATTTACCTATAATAGTTTGTTACACTTAAGGATTAATTATCTATTTCAAAATCGTAACAGAACCCGAAAATATTCCCGGTATCAATCTCGGTTCGATGATATAATAGTAAGTAGCTACTGCAACAGGTTTCCCTTCAAATGTTCCATCCCAAGGTCGCTTATATCCTTCTGCAAAAAATACCCTCCTACCATATCTGTCAAACACACTCACCACCGCATTCGGATATTTATCCAGTTCAGGAATCACCCAAGTATCATGAATACCATCTCCATTGGGTGAAAACACATTGGGTATTGGGAAAGGCTTCAACACTGTAACAAATACTTCATCAGTAGCAACACAACCATTGGTACTTACTACCCTTAGTGTTAAATTCTGATCCGCATTTCCTCTAAAAACAGGATTACGAAGGGACGCATTGTTTAAAAAAGTAGCAGGCGTCCATTGATAGGATTGTACATTCCCTGTTATTTGCGGATTGAATGTATAGGGTGTATTCTCAAAAATAAACAGATCCTTTCCTGCATTTACCTGTGGAACTGGTGCCAGATTCACAACGATCTGATCCGTTACTGCCAAGCATGAACCATTACCCGTAGTGGTGGCTAAGATGCTGAAACTTCCCGACGATTGATCTCTGCTTGAAAGAACATAATTCGTATTCAGTGCATTCCCTATGTCAAAAGTACCTGTTCCTGTTGACGACCACTGTATACCACTCGCATTGCTGAATTGTGCATTCACCGCCAACAAAGAATCATTTGCGCAAATTGTTTTGTTATTTCCAATGTCTACAAACGGCGCATCTGTAATACGAATCGATAATGTGGAGTTAATAATGCGACAAGATTTATTATTGGTCGATGACAATGTGAGTATTACTAAACCATTGGCCGTATCCTGCGTACTCGGTATATAACTATTCGTTAGACTTGAAGTACGTGTACCAAATCTTCCACTACCATTACTGGTCCAAACGCCAGTATTGGTACCTCCAGATACAGACCCATTGAGTTGCACCACTGCATTATTGGCACAAACCACCTGATCATTACCAGCATTTACCAAAGCAGGTTGATCAATTTCAATTTTTGTAAACGTAGTATCACTCACACATCCATTGATGATTACAAATGCTGCATATTGACCTGAGTCACTATAATTCACAGATGCGATTTGTGGGTTTTGTTGCATAGAACTAAATCCATTGGTACTGAACCATCGGAAACTAGCATTCACTCCCGCCGTGGCAGTCAATTGCAATGGATCATTCAGGCAAAGTGGACTATTTGAATTGATCTGTGGCTTTGCCGGTTCCGGAATCACCGTTACATTCACTGATCGATCATTACTCACACAGCCATCCACCGTAATATTAACAGAGTAAATACCCGACTGATTCAATTTTACCGAATCAATTATTGGTGATGATAATTTACTTTCAAACCCGTTCGCCTT
>JACVCQ010000300.1 GCA_016741945.1 Chitinophagaceae bacterium | reverse complement strand
ATCCAAATACATCCGCTGATTCTCGCCTGGCTTGTTGCTGCTACAATTCGCTTGTTACTTGGATCAGCAACCGTTGCCGGACTTACAGCAGCAGGAATCATCGCACCGGTTATAACAGATTTGAATGTTGACCCGAATTTGATCATTTTAGCAATCGGTTCCGGCAGTATTTTTTGTTCTCATGTCAATGATACCGGCTTCTGGATGTTTAAAGAGTACTTTAATGTTTCGGTAAAAGATACTTTTTTATCATGGTCACTGATGGAAACAATCGTTTCAGTGGTAGGATTAATAGGTGTGTTGGTATTGAGTTTATTTGTTTAAGTAGTATGATGTATGAATCAGAGTGGTAAAATTTATTTAGTAATGGGTGTTTCCGGCAGTGGTAAAACCACTATTGGACAATTGCTGGCGAGTCAGTTGCACATCGATTTTTTCGATGGCGATGATTTTCATTCAGTATCCAACATTGAGAAAATGAAATCGGGGCAACCGCTGGATGATCATGATCGGCATGATTGGTTAAAGAATATCAATACCCTTGCAAGTAAGACCTTAGCCGCCAATACATCTGCCGTAATTGCCTGTTCAGCGTTGAAAAAACAATATCGAGAGATCATTTCAGCAAATTTGAAAGAATCTATTATTTGGATTTACTTGCATGGTTCAAAAGAGCTGATTCAACAAAGAATGGCTGCCAGGCAAAATCATTACATGCCTGTTGCGCTTTTACAATCTCAGTTCGATATTCTTGAAATTCCAAATGAAAGCATTAAGATTGATATATCATTAGATCCACAAACTATGGTCAATACAATTCTTCAGGAAACTTATAAGACTACATTGGGTATTGTAGGATTAGGTGTGATGGGTAAAAGTCTGGCTAGAAATTGGGCTCGCGCCGGAGTAAAACTTTCACTGTATAACCGTTTCGTGAAAGGCGTAGAAGAACAAGTAGCTGAAAAAACCATTCAAGCCTATCCTGAGTTAGAGAAAGCCTCAGGTTTTGAGGATTTGCCATCTTTTATACACTCTTTAGCGAAACCACGGATCATTTTTATGATGATCAAGGCAGGAAAAGAAACCGATCGCTTCATTGATGAAATGCTACCACATTTAGATGCAGGTGATATTTTAATTGATGGAGGTAATTCACATTATGAGGATACCAAGAATCGTATTGCCTTTTTGGAAAAAAAGCAAATACATTTTATTGGTACCGGCGTTTCCGGTGGTGAAAAAGGAGCACTATACGGACCCAGTATTATGCCTTCCGGTTCATATGAAGCTTACCAAAAAATAGAACATCTGTTATATGCCATCGCAGCAAAAGATAAAAATGGCAATCCTTGTGCTGCTTATATTGGACCGGAAGGATCCGGGCATTTTGTAAAAATGATTCACAATGGTATTGAATATGCCGAAATGCAGCTGATTGCAGAAACTTATGCATATCTGCGTTATGTACAAGGCTTAGACCCATTTGCCATTGCGCAAGTATTTGATGCGTGGAATCAGGGTGATCTTCACAGTTATTTACTTGAAAGCACTGTTCAAATTTTACAAAAAAAGGAAGGTGAATCTTATTTAATTGACCTGATACTGGATGTTGCAGGCAATAAAGGCACCGGTAATTGGGCTACGATTGCTGCTTCTGAATTGGGAATACCTGCAGGAATGATTACCGGAGCTTTATTTGCACGATATGTATCAACAATCAAAGAATCCATTCGTCATATTAAGCAAGCATCCATTACAAATATTCATTCCACACAGCTAAGTATTGATACAATAAAATCTGCCTATACTGCAGCAAGAATCATCAATCACCAACAAGGTTTTTTAATTATCAAAGCCGCATCATTGGAATTTAACTGGAATCTGGATCTCTCTAACATAGCACGTATATGGACCAATGGTTGTATTATCAGAAGTAGACTTATGGAAAAAATGATCCCGGCTTTTCACGATCATTATGAACTCTTTGAATATCCTGAATTCCAAGAAGAAAGTCTGCGTTTAAAGCCTGAACTCAAGTCTTTTTGTATCAGTGCTTTGGAATTTGATTTGTCCATTCCTTGTTTTACTGCTTCTTTGGATTACTTGAATTCACTCAGTGGTATGTATTCAACAGCAAATATTATACAAGCACAAAGGGATTTTTTTGGTGCACACACGTATCAAAAAATGAATGATGCATCAGGTGCATTTTATCATACTGAATGGTAATTGATTCAATATAATATGGGACTAACATCTATTCTTCACTATTTCCTACACTTTATAGCACCCATCATAATAGCCTATGTCTTTTTTAGGAATCAATGGCAGAAAGTATCTGTGATTTTTCTCCTAACAATGTTGGTAGATCTAGATCATTTACTAGCTAGTCCTATTTTCGATCCATGCCGATGCAGTATTGGTTTCCATGTATTGCATAGTTGGTATATGATCGCAGTATATGCGGTATTGTTGTTTACCAGATTGCGAATCTTGGGGATTGGATTATTGATGCATATGTTGACCGATCAAATTGATTGTTGGATGCAGGGAACTTATTGCTCATAAAGATTAGATCACATACAAAGTCATTTCTTCACAATCATGTTCAGCAATATAAATAGGGAAGGGGTGTTTTTCTATCATTGAAAACTCGCCAGCATCATCCATTTCTTTAAATGCTTTATGAAGAAATAATCTGGATTGATACTGATAGTAATTCATTAATTCAGAGCCAAGTTCTAAGAAAGGATGCTCTTGGTCTGCTTCATCAATCAATGCTGCACAATCAGGCCAAACGCCTGAAAAATCAGGACCTTTTGCAAATCCGGTATAATGTCCGGGAGGTAGTTCGCGATATAAGTATCTTGGTTCAGCAATGATTGGGAAGTCTAAATCTTGTTTAAAAAAATTAATACCCGAGTCATAATGAAAATACCAATCATAGCCTATTTCCATAGCCCCTGATTTGATCAGTTGTGGTAGCACATCAGGATCAAACAAACAAGACCTTAGCTCATTCTTTAAGTAAGTAATACAGTCATTCTCTTTTACGGGATGTGTATCAATAAAGTTTGAATAAGGATTACTAATCGTAATGTCAGCAGCTTTCTCTCCAATTTCTTCTTCCAAATTAGTTCCATCCATCATTATCAATTCTCCTTTTCGATACATCTCGAGCTCATCGGCATAGCGTTTGAATAAAGGAATGTATAGGTCATCCCGAATTACCTGGAACTGTTTCTCTAGTTGTTCGTATAGTATTTCGTTCAGAGAAGCTTTATTCATGCTATATCATTTTTCTGCTAAAAAAACCTCTGCCATCATACATCTGTCACTACCGCCACCATTGGTTTCAATCGTAGTAATATCAGAATGTAGAATTGGATTATAGTTTTCAATACGCTTGATCTGTTCAGAAGTTAAACTATTATAAGCCTGCGATGACATCACCAAGAAACGATCTCCTTTTGTGTTTTGAACTTGCAGCATATTACCTGCAAAATGATTCATCTGATAGAAACTGATTTCGATGATTTCTTTTTTTGTATCCTGCAATGTTTCTATGACATTGCGCTTTTCCGCTCCATTTGGAATCGAATCCAGACAAATTACTGCAAATCGATCAGCAATACACATCATCACATTGGTATGATAGATAGGGTCGCCTTTGCTATCAACTGAGGTAAACGCTACTGGACGAAATCCGGCTTTGTTACACCAATCATTCAATACCTGTATATCAGTTCTGGGTGACAAACAAGCATAGGCAATTTTATTTTCTCTATCTAAGACCATGCTGCCGGTTCCTTCTAAAAAAAGTTGTTGTTGTTCGTAGGCACTAATATCTATCG
>JACVCQ010000299.1 GCA_016741945.1 Chitinophagaceae bacterium | reverse complement strand
GTCTATCACAGTAAACAAAGAAATGGATGCCAATGCCTCAGGTGGTAGTGATATCCATTACAAGGGAAATGCAACTGCACGGACCTCTAAAAGTGGTAGTTCAGACATTCGAAAAGTGACCAATTAAGTCTCCAGCATTTAAGGTAATAGAAGAACAAAACACCTTTGTTTTCCCATCGCAAAGAGCCATGGAAAAACAGGGTGTTTTTTTATGCAGTTTTGTGGATAAAACAGCTTAAAAAACAGCCTTTTCAGCCCCTTTTTCCCGTCTAAAAAAACTATCTTCGCCATCCCGGATTTTTAGGTACGGGAAGAACTAACAAATACGTACGATAAACGAGAACATGGAAGAAAATCTGCTACCCGAACAGACGAGCGATAACGACCGCATTATACAGGTCATTATTGAAGAACAAATGAAGACCGCTTATATCGACTATTCTATGTCGGTAATCGTTGGTCGTGCTTTACCTGATGCCAGAGATGGTTTTAAACCGGTACATCGCAGGGTTTTATATGCGATGAATGAACTGGGTAATAATAGCAATAAACCTTACAAGAAATCTGCCCGTATTGTGGGAGAAGTCATGGGTAAATATCACCCACATGGCGACTCATCCATTTATGATACATTGGTGCGTATGGCACAAGATTGGACCATGCGTTATACATTGGTAGATGGACAAGGTAATTTTGGTAATCAGGATGGTGATCCGCCGGCGGCTATGCGTTAAACAGAAGCCCGTTTGCAAAAAGTGGCAGAAGCCATGTTGGATGATATTGAAAAAGAGACGGTAGATTTTCAACTGAACTTTGATGACTCTTTGCAAGAGCCTACAGTGCTTCCTTCCCGTATTCCTCAGTTATTGGTGAATGGCTCATCAGGTATTGCCGTAGGTATGGCTACCAATATGATGCCGCATAACCTGAGTGAAGTGGTGGATGGTTGTGTGGCCTTCATTGACAATAGAGAAATTACGGGTGAAGAACTGATACAGTATGTAAAAGCCCCTGATTTTCCAACAGGAGGTGTGATTTATGGTATGGAAGGTGTAAAACAAGCCTTACTAACCGGAAGAGGAAGGGTAGTAGTACGGGGTAAATGTCATGTAGATACCAAACAAAGCGGTCGAGAGCAGATCGTAATCACGGAAGTTCCCTATCAGGTCAACCGAGATCAATTGACAGATCGTATTGGACAATTGGTGAATGATAAGACTGTTGAAGGAATTGCGCATGTCAATAATGAAAGTAACAAACGTGAAGGAACAAGAATTGTACTGGACTTAAAGCGTGATGCGGTAGCACAAGTGGTTATTAATCAGTTGTACAAGTATACAGAATTACAAACAAGCTATGGCATTAATAATGTAGCACTATCCAAGGGCAAACCTAAGATCATGAACCTTCGCGATTTGATCGCAGAATTCATCGATTTCAGGATGGATGTTGTGATCAGAAGAGCCAAATTCGATCTGCGTAAAGCAGAAGAACGTGCACATATCTTGGAAGGATACCTGAAAGCATTGGATCATCTGGATGAAGTGATTACCCTGATTCGTGCCAGCAGAACACCGGATGAAGCCAAAGAAAGTTTGATTAATAAAAGTAAAGAAGCCAAATGGTTATTGAAACAGGAGCTATTCACAGACCTGTCTAATGAATTATACAAGCAAGAAGAAGGTTTATCAGAGGCACAAGCCAAAGCCATATTGGAATTACGTTTGCAACGTTTGACCGGTATGGAAAGAGAAAAAATCATTGAAGAGTTCAATGGTTTAATCAATACCATCAAAGACCTAAAGGCTTTATTGGGAAGTGAGGCACTGCGTTATGATCTTATCAAAAAAGAGTTACTTGAAATCAAAGAACAATTTGGGGATGCACGTAAGAGTGAGATTCAATACCTCGCTGATGAAATGCGTATTGAAGACCTGATTGAAGAAGAAGATGTGGTGATTACCATTTCGCATCTGGGTTATATTAAAAGAACTTCTGCTTCCGAATATCGCCAACAAAAACGGGGTGGAAGAGGGGCTGTAGGATCCAAAACACGTGAGGAAGATTTTGTAGAACATCTATTTGTTGCTTCTACCCATGACACAATGTTATTCTTCACCGAAAAGGGACGTTGTTACTGGATGCGTGTGTATGAAATACCGGAAGGAGAAAAGCAAAGTAAAGGTAGAGCCATTCAAAACCTGATTCAATTACCGGGCGATGATAAGGTGAAAGCCATTATCGATGTAAAAAATCTGGCTGATAAAGATTTTGTACAGCAACATTATATTGTACTTTGTACCAAGAAAGGGGTTATTAAAAAGACTTCTTTGGAAGATTTCAGTAGACCAAGAGCCAATGGCGTAATTGCTATTACGATTGTGGAAGGAGATGAACTATTGGAAGCTAGAATGACCGATGGGAAGTCAGAAATTATGCTCGCTGTAAAAAGTGGGAGAGCCATTCGCTTTGAAGAAGAAAAGGTACGTGCAACGGGTAGAGGTGCAATTGGAGTAGCGGGTATTGAAGTAGATGATGAAAAAGATGAAGTAATTGGCATGATCTGTGTAAATAAGGAAGATACCAGCAGAACCATTCTTGTAGTAAGTGAAAAAGGTTTTGGAAAAAGAACACCGATTGATGAATACCGAATCACGAACCGAGGTGGAAAAGGGGTGAAAACCATTCATGTTACAGATAAAACAGGAAGTTTAGTTGGCATCCTGTATGTAACTGAAAAAGAAGATCTTATCATTACTTGTAAATCAGGTATTACCATTAGAACCAGTATCAGTGAAATTCGTGAAGCCGGAAGAGCTACTCAGGGTGTAAAACTGATTCGGATTGATGAAGGAGATGAGATAGCAGCCATTTCACAGATTGAAGAAGATGATGAAGAAACAGAAAATGTCACATCTGAAACAACCGGCGATGATGGATCATTGAACGAAAACCCTGCAACAGATAATAACGATTCAACCACCAACGAAAACCAAGTTTAAAAACCTCCCGTTATGAAGAAGCTATTCATGCTTTCCCTCTTTGCCGCAACACTGCAGTTTGTTACCGCACAGGATTATAAAAAGGTACAAAATGCATTGATATTGGGCAGGGTGGAAGATGCAAAAACAGAGATTGACAAATTAGCTGCTGATCCAAAAGCACAGGCAAAAGCAGAAACGTATATGCTGAAAGGAAAGATCTATGCTGCGATCTTTAAAACGCCTGAACTCAATGCCAAGTATGCCAATGCAGGCGCAGAGGCAGAAGCAGCCTTGAAGAAATACCAGGAAATGGATCCCACTTTTGCCATTGCAAAAGAGAAAGATGGTCTTGGTGCTTATTTTGATATGTATTTTGGTTTTATCACAAGAGGAACCGGTAATTTCAATGATAAAGACTGGGCCAGTGCAGGCGAAAATTTTGCTACCGCTATCCGTTATATCGATCAAATTATCGAGAACAAATGGACCAGCAATAACCTGAAAATGGATACCACTTCTATCCTCTATGCCGCTTATGCTTTCCAAAATGCCAAAAAATTAGCAACTGCTGCTGGATATTACCAGCGTTTGGCAGACAATAAAGTAAACGACACCAATTTTGTAGATGTATATCGTTTTTTATTGGATTATTATTCCACTAACCAAAAAGATGAAGTAAAATTCAAAAAGAACCTTGCCTTGGCTAATGAAGTATTTCCTGATAAAAGTAAAGAGTGGGAATACTATGAGATGGATTTACTTCAGTCAAAGGAACTGAAAACAAAATAAGAAATGATTGTCAAAGAGGATTCATAGTGAAAGCTGATTGAAAAAAAAAACATCTTATTGTGAGAGTCATTGACCATGTCTAAATA
>JACVCQ010000298.1 GCA_016741945.1 Chitinophagaceae bacterium | reverse complement strand
AGGCAACTGATAGTAAAATGAAAATAATACGATAGCAGTTAGTGCTCCACCCATCCCAATACCATGTAAGCTGATCTTGAAAAAATTGTTACATACCAACCCGATAGAGCTGGCAATAAAAATTCCCATAAAGAAAAATTTTAGTACGGCAGGCTGGTCCGTAAAGTTGCGGCTGAGGTAATACATCCACCAATAAAAAAACATAGTGATTACATAAGGGATAATACGTTCTTTTTGTGTGCGCAGAAAAATGCTCTCACTAAATTTCAATCGCCATAAAAGAAATACTGCAAATGCAGGAAAAAATGCAGTGAGCCAAAATAAACCAAATAATCTCATCTTCAACTGCCAATCAGTGATGCCGGAAAACTCATACGGAACTGTATACATTAACAGTAAAAAGATATAAGTAGGTACAAATAATGGATGCAACACATAAGAAATCAGTTTCGCCAAAAAACGAACCAAAAAAGGATACTTCTCCACCTGTTGAGCTTCTACTTCCATGATTTCTTTATTTTCTAAAATTGTTAGAGTGCATTATTGATGATATCCTGAAGACTCCTTTGTTTGTTGCTACTTACTTCTTGTCCCTTATCCTTAGAGTTCTTTTCTCAACCTAGCTACCGGAATATTCAATTGCTCGCGGTATTTGGCCACAGTTCTACGTGCAATATTATACCCTTTTTCCTGTAACATTTCAGTTAATACTTCATCACTCAAAGGTTTACGTTTGTCTTCAGCTTCTATAATATCGCTCAATATTTTTTTCACTTCTCTAGTACTCACTTCTTCTCCACTATCTGTACTTAATGATTCACTAAAGAAGAATTTCAATCGATAGGTACCAAATTCTGTCTGTACAAACTTACTATTTGCAACTCGGCTAACGGTAGATATATCCAACCCCGTAAGCTCTGCAATATCTTTTAAGATCATTGGGCGCATCGTCGTTTCATCACCGGTTAGAAAAAACTCTTGCTGATGTTTCATAATAGCACTCATGGTACCAATCAAAGTATCTTGGCGCTGCTTGATCATATCAATGAACCACTTAGCCGAATCAATCTTCTGCTTGATAAATAAAACCGCTTCTTTTTGACGCTTATCTTTCTTACTCCCTTTATCATACTCCTTGAGCATATCTCGATAACCTTCACTGATACGAAGATCAGGCGCATTCTTGGCATTAAGTGTCAGCTCTAGTTTCCCGTTATTATTCAGGATAAAAAAGTCTGGAACAATATAACTCTCGGCTTTATTGATTTCTCCGATATTGCCTCCAGGCTTGGGATTCAGCTTAATAATTTGATTGATGACATCACGAATCTGATCATCCGTTAAATTTAATCCACGCTGAATTTTTTCGTAATGCTTTTGGGTAAACTCATCAAAATATTTAGAAAGTACCTGAACCGCCAATTCTACAGAAATGCCTTCACTTAATTTTCTTTTCAATTGAAGCAATAAACATTCTTTTAAATCTCTCGCACAAACTCCCGGCGGATCGAACTGCTGTATTTGTTGAATAATAGATTCAATCTCTTTTTCCTCAACACTCAACCCTTGACGAAAAGCCAAATCATCCGCAATAGAAGTCAATTCCCGACGCAGATAGCCGTCATCATCTAAGCTTCCCACAATCTGTTCTGCAATTTTATAATTTTTTTCATCCAGTTCCAGCATACCCAATTGGTTCAATACCAATTCATGAAAACTGGTTTCTACCCGAATAGGAATCACTTTTTGATCATCCATTTCAGGATAATTATCGTCTTTCATTTTATAGTCGGCTATTTCACCATCATCATCTACTACATATTCACTGATATCTACATTATCATACTCATCGGAACTTCCATCAGGATCTAGCTCATCTTCAGGAGAATTTTCAAACTCATCTTTCATGTCGTCTCCAAAATCATCTGTATGACCTTCCTCATCCATTTCCAATGCCGGGTTTTCTTCCAGCTCCTCTTTAATACGTTCTTCCAGATTGGCAGTAGGTATCTGCAACAGTTTCATTAACTGAATCTGTTGTGGAGATAATTTCTGTAATAATTTCTGTTGTAACGACTGGCTTAACGACATATCTTCCTCAAAATACAAATGAACAATCCCATTCAGCATTTTTTTTGTTTAACATCCCATGATGCTAAAACGCCGTAAATTTACGTACAATCAATGCAAGATGTTGGCGAATCGGATTTGTTTGTTTGTGAATTTATTCCTAATAACTGCAGTTACTACAAAAGCACAGTTAATGTTTAGTCCTATGCCTCCAAAACGGGTATTGGTAGACAGTTTACGAAATACCGGTTTTCGTTTACTGCCGGAAGATTATTACAGCAAGAATCTCTCTTTTTTCTGTAAGAAAGAATTACAGATCGAAAAGATGACTAAAGTGCCGCTTCGTTTTCGATTAGGGAGTTTAGATCAGGTCAATCAACTTGAAGGAAAACAATCAAACTTTACACCTGCATCTCTTAAGCGACCATCTGCTTCACGTAAGGAATAGAACGATATTGGATCTGATCATTCAAAGCTTCGATCAATAAATTCTTATCTTCTTCAGCTAATTTTTCAAAGGGAATATTATCTGAAAAGTAGGTTGACATGTACTTAATTGTGATCTTTTTATCATCAACTACAATTTTCCTTACATCACTCCAAACAATAATTTCACTTTCTCTTACATGATAACTCGCCTCATAGATACGCCATTTGATGCCTTCAGAGTCAACTTGAATAAAACAATTATGAACCTTACTGTTTTTATACTTTTTATAAGACCTTTCAAGAAGACTGTAAAAAAGAATGACATGGGCAGATGGTACAAACCACTGATCCAAAAAATCATCAGAATCAAAAGGTACTACCATTCGGAAAACATTATATCCGATGAGTAGCAAGAAGATAATTACCCCAAAATAAAACCAGAAATTAAGGGGTACCGGTTTATAATAAGCCGTATATGATTTAGGCTCAGGCATTCACCGTAGCATTTGTCAATACCTTTTTAATAACTGCTACCATTTTTTCACCCTTCTCTTTGATCTGCTCTTCTGTCCACAACAAACTAATAGCGGTTGAAATACATCTACTCATTACTGCATCGCTTGCAGTAAATGAACTGTCTTTCAATTTCAACAATGCCTGTTGTTGAACATCACTGAGTTTATTTAAAGTAGTGGCATTTTTCAGGTGATCCCATTTACTGATATAATGCCAGTTATTTGCATACCAATAAAAATTACCCGCCAGTATTCCTTGCTCTTTCATTTCAGCAATCACCGCTTTCGTCAACTCTTCAGTCGGTAAAAACCAACTCAAGAAACTACAACTATCCCCTGCCTCATCAGGTACTTTTCTAAAACTTACTTCAGGTATGGTTTCCAGATAAGCACGCAATGCTTTGTTGTGTTTGCGTTGTAAACTCAGGAATGTATCCAGTTTCCTGATCTGTGCCAATCCAACTGCAGCATGCAATTCACTGATTCTAAAATTATATCCGATAAATGGATGTAGATCAGCACCACGATCTACTCCTTTATGATCATGTCCATGATCGGTATAACCATCACATTTGGTCCAAACCTCTTCACTATTGGTCATGACTACACCACCTTCCCCACATGTAATGGTCTTTACAAAATCAAAAGAGAAAGTACCTGCATGACCGATGGTACCCAATGCTTTTCCTTTATACGTTCCACCGATACTCTGACAAGCATCTTCCAATAAGATCAGGTTATGTTCTGTACAAATCGTTTTTAAAGCATCCAGATCTGCCATGCTACCACAACTATTAACATGCATAAAACATTTTTAATCTGTAGTAATGTCCGCCCTTACTTCAGAAAGTAAAAAATTT
>JACVCQ010000297.1 GCA_016741945.1 Chitinophagaceae bacterium | reverse complement strand
CATCATTACTCAGTTCCCTATATGCTGAAAACATTGATTTCAGGTACAGTTTACACTTCTGTTTATTTTGTTTGTATGATTAGAAAATGGAATGGGTTTTTATGGACATCCAGCGTACACATGCTTCATAATCTGACGGCCTTAATTTTCAACTATTTTATTGATGGATAAGGAAAAAGGGCAAATAGTGGAAGCTAATAATAGCATCCAATACTATCTCGCGGAATTTTCGCCTAATGCCAAATTCTTTTATCTATCACTGATCATGATCGTACTGTTTGGACTTGCGATGCTACCTTTTTGTTATGTCAATGTCATTGCCCGCACCGAAGGTATTATCAGACCCTCTCAGGAAAGAACAGTTGTACATAGTTTAATGAGTGCTATTATTCAATCTGTTCATTGTAAGGATGGCGCACTAGTCCAAAAAGGAGATACATTGATTGTTTTTCAACAACTGAATTATACGGTACAGAAAAAGTATATCAGTCAAAAGATTGAAAACTGTACGAAGTTGATCCATGATTTGAACTTGCTGACCCAGCAGGGATTATGGCAAGACTCAACCATCAGTAATCATTTACAAACTTCTGTGTATCGTGCCCAATACCTGCATTTTTATGATCAGTTACAAGAGAAAAATATACTCAGTAAAAAATTACAGAAAGACATATATCTGTATGATCCATTGGTTCGAGATAAAGTAATCGCTCCGAATGAATTTACGGATATCCGTTTTCAATTATTACAGGCTTCGGCTGTTTTTCAATCACAGATCAGCAGACAAATCAGTCAGTGGGAGACAGAACTCATTGAGCAACAAAGACAACTCGCAGAATTCCAAACCGAAAAGAGAAATCTATTGATCCAAGCAAAGTCTTATATCATAAGAGCACCGATCACGGGAACCATATTAATGCAAAAACCATTGTACGCGGGTAGTTCGGTTCTTCCTTCGGGAGAACTGTTGTCCATCTCTCCGGAACAGGATCTTATTGTTGAGTGCTGGATGTCACCTGCGGATATGGTCACCATTTATCATGGACAAACTATCACCTATTCAATTCCGGAGATCCGTAATCAGATGTCTACAAAATTAGAGGGAACCGTTATTTCAATTGCAGAAGATTATACACTCGTTAACAATAAACCCATGTTCAAGATCAGGTGTAGTTTGGATCAAAAAAACATTCAATTACAAAATGGGTTTTCCTATTCCTTGGGTAGAGGTTTATTGTTAGAAACAAGATTCATACTGGCACGAAAAAGCTATTGGGAATTGATGTACCAGCAGTTATATGATTGGTTCAATCCTGCCACACTCACCAAATCAGCCGTATGAATGGTAAGATCGTTTGTGTGAAGCAACATGGTGTGACTGATTGTGGTGCAGCTTGCTTGGTATCGATAGCGGGTAGTTATGGGCATCAGTTTTCTGTAAGTAAGATCCGGCAAATCGCAGGTACCGATAAACGAGGTACCAGTATGCTTGGAATGGTGGAAGCCGCTCAGAAAATGGGCTTTCAAGCAAAAGCGGTACGGGCTGGAGTAGAAGTGATTCGTCAAATCCCTTTACCCTGTATTGCACATGTGTTATTGGAAAATGGGTTACAACATTTTGTTGTTCTCTATCGGATAGACGTAAAACGGATAGTGTATATGGATCCAGGAACAGGAACCATTGTCAAAACAGATACAGATGGCTTTACTAAAATATGGACCGGTGTACTGCTTTTAATAGAACCTTCAGCATCAATAACCCATCCGGCTACAGACATTATTAGTACCCGACAAAGATTGTTTCATCTGTTTTTTACCAACCGATCTTTATTGTTACAAGGATTTATAGGGGCATTGGTATATACAATTTTAGGTCTTTCGGTTAGTATTTATATCCAAAAACTTGTAGATACGATATTGGTGGACGGAGATACCGGGTTATTAAATCTGGCCAGTATCATCATGATCTTATTGCTATGTGTACAGCAGTATACAGGTACTGTTAAAACATTACTGGGATTACAGGTTGGACAAAGAATGGATGCAGTATTGATCACCAATTATTTACGCCACCTACTTCGACTCCCACAATTTTTCTTTGATACCATGCGAACAGGAGAAGTGCTGAGCCGTATCAATGATGCAGTAATGATCAGGAATTTTGTCAGCGATACTATTATGCAAGTAGTAGTAAACATCTTGATCCTGATATGCTCTTTCTTACTGATGTTTTTTTATAGTATCAAGCTGGCATTGTGGATGCTGGTATTATTACCTGTGTATTTAACCCTATATTTTTTGAGCAATAAAATAAATAAGTACTGGCAAAGAAGACTAATGGAAAAAAGTGCGGCGATGGAAACAGAACTGGTCGGCACTTTACAGGCATCGGCAACTATTAAGCGATTTGGACTGGAGCATGTGATGATGGAAAAAAATGAGGCAGGACTTATCACACTATTGCGTACCATTTATGATACGAGTATTAGAAATATTGCACTCTCTTCTGTTGCGGAATTTGTAACAAGACTTTTTACTCTTTTGGTTTTATGGATCGGTTCAATATTAGTAATCGAACGAACCCTTACACCGGGTACTTTACTTTCTTTTTATAGTATCATTGGGTATTTTACAGGTCCGGTATTGGTGCTGATCGGGAGCACTAAAAGTTTTCAAGAAGCGATGATCGCAGCCGACCGTCTTTTTGAGATCATGGAGTTGGAGCCTGAAGAAGCTGCACAAATAGGTCGTCAGCAACCTTCCTTTAAAGCAGGAAACATTGCATTTGATCATGTCAGTTTTCGATACGGCAGTAGGCAAATGGTTTTTGATACACTTTCACTTCAGATCGCAGCAGGTTCGTGTATTGGAATAGCAGGTGAAAGTGGCTCCGGGAAATCTACTCTATTGCATCTTTTATTACGATTGTATCCATTGCAAAAAGGACGAATACATATCGGTGATATGGATATCAATGATTTGAATCTTACGGAACTCAGAGAGAAAATAGCTGTTGTGCCACAAGAGACTGATATTCTTTCCGGAACCATCTTAGAAAATATCTGTCTGAATAAAACTGTAGACATGGATCTCTTGATGAAGCTTTGTCAGCAGGTAGGATTAGACCATTTCATCCGCAGCTTACCGGATGGTTATCACACAGTTTTGCAAGAGCAAGGATCAGATTTGTCGGGCGGACAAAAACAAAAAATAGGAATAGTACGAGCGTTATATAGACAGCCATCCATATTGTTGTTAGATGAAGCAACTGCCTCATTGGATACCATCAGTGAATCAGTGGTGCAAGAATGTTTACAATATTATCGTCAGAGAGGTACAACGATCATTATTGTTGCACATAGATTAACAACACTTCAGTTTTGTGATGAGATAATCGTTTTACAGCAAGGAAAACTCATTGAGAGAGGATCACATCATCAGCTGATAGAACAACAAAATTTGTATGCAACTATGTGGAATCAGCGGTAATGCTTATACACTTACGATACCATGCTTGATAGCAAAAATGGCCAGTCCAACCCTGGTTTTGATATCCAGTTTTTTAAAGAGATTATCGCGATAGGTATCAACCGTACGTGGGCTGATATGCATTTCTTCAGCAATTTCTTTGTAAGTTTTATCAGAGCAAATCCATTGTAAGAAAATGGTTTCATTTTCGGTAAGGCTGCTGAGTGGGGAGCCGTCACCTAAGAAGGAGTCTTCATTGCTGATATAGTGCATGAGTTTATCACTCACCAATTCATTGATAAAATAACCGGTGTCGCGAATATTTTCGAGGGCTTGTTTAAAGACTTTGGGTTTACTGTCTTTGAGTAAATAACCGCGGGCACCATTTTTCAGCATGCGGATGATAGCAATATCATTTTCC
>JACVCQ010000296.1 GCA_016741945.1 Chitinophagaceae bacterium | reverse complement strand
GGATATGGCAGTGATGGTGATTATTTTGCCAAGCCGAATGCAGAAGATGTAATAGATGCGGTAAGATCTTTAATGGCAGAGTGATTTAGTAGCGGCAAACCACTGTTGTCCGGGAAAACTGCTACGAGCTGCGAGCCACGAGCTTTGAGCCATTTAATGTTGAATTTAAAGGATCGAATAGCCGGTTTGGACAAGTAAGGCATTTCTTTTAATCGGTATATGACTAAAACTAATTCGCAAGCCTCATCATTTATAAATGAATTAATAATAGGACTATTATAACTATTACTCAAGGCTCGCAGCTCGTGGCTCATAGCTCACAGCAAATTTCCTTCGGAAAGTAATGGTTACAAGCTGCAAGTCATCAATTGATTAGCCACGGATTTAAGGATTGTTCATTAATCTGTGAATCTGTGGCTTATTTATTCATAAAATAATGCTTTCAAATCAGGAGTAGGAAGCCAGCAAGCATCTTGTTTACCAAACCATTTGTACCTATTCTTAGCAACCAGATCATAAAAAAGATTTCGGATGAAAGGAGGGACGATGATAAACACATATAACAGCGACCATAATCCACTCATCTCTTTAGCCACTTTCAAAGCCGCAGTAGATTTGGTATAGATCCGATCTTCTTTCAATAAAATAAACGTGTTGAAATCGGTACCCGATAAATGAAATTGCTTTAGTACTTCTTGTCCGAAAGAACCTTGTAAAGAAGCAAACCGAAATTTTCTTTTCGGATCATTCTTAATCACTTTCTGAACACTCGCATTACACAAATTACACACCCCATCGAAGAGAATGACTGGGTGAGGGGTGGCGAGAGCGTGATTCATAATGTAAAGTTACAACCTTATTATTTAGCTATGAGCTGCGAGCCATGAGCTATGAGCCTTTAGTTTCTAGGGGATCGTACTAAAACAAAATCATCCATTACTTCAAGTAACAGATGGTTTTGTTGTTTTAAAAGCTCGTGGCTCGAAGCTCATAGCTCGCAGCATTCTAACCCATATTATGAAATACCTTATTCACATCATCATCCTGCTCTAATCTCTCGATCAGTTTGCTGACATCTTCGGCTTGTTCATCCGTTACAGGAACAGTTGTAGTGGGGATCCATTCTAATTCTGCACTGATGGGGTTGAGACCTTTGTCTTCCAATGCTTTTTGCAGACTTCCAAAATCTACAAATGCACAACGCAGTACAATGATCGGATTTCCGTTATCGTCATTACTTTCTCCTAATTCTTCCAAACCAAAATCAATCAACTCTAATTCAAGGTCATCAATATTCAATCCCTCAGGTTTCAGTTTGAACACACCCATTTTCTTGAACTGAAAACTAACGCTACCACTATTTCCCAATGCGCCATTGCCTTTGTTGAAATGACTCTTAACATTGGCAACGGTTCTCACATGGTTATCAGTGGCTGTTTCTACCAACAATGCTACTCCATGTGGTGCATATCCTTCATACAGGATCTCTTCATAATTTGAAGTGTCTTTACCCTGTGCTCTTTTGATGGCGGCTTCTACACGATCTTTAGGCATACCCACGCTTCTCGCATTCTGAAAGCAACGACGCAATGCCGGATTGGTAGCAGGATCCGGTCCGCCGGCTTTTACAGCTATCACAATCTCTTTACCGATACGGGTAAACTGCTTGGCCATTCTGTCCCAGCGGGCAAACATGGTTGCTTTACGTACTTCAAAAATCCTTCCCATAATGATCTGTTTAGGTGAACGGGTTGCAAAAATAAGTGTATTGCGCATAAAAAAGCCCGCCACTTGGGCAGGCTTTTTCAGCAGTTAGTTAGGTTGATTTATTGTCCATTACGGAGTTTGCTGTGGTGTCTGCTGTATACAAAGTATACTACCAGACCCAATGCCATCCATCCGAAAGCTACTTTCAGGGTTTGAGCATCCAAAGCAAAAATCATTGCTGTACAAACGATCACACCCAAAATAGGCACCAATGGAACCAATGGGGTTTTGAACGGTCTCTCGATATCCGGTGATTTCACACGTAGAATCCAAACACCCGCGCTCACCAATACGAAGGCGAATAAAGTACCAAAGCTCGTTAAATCACCTGCTACATGGCCTGGTACAAATGCTGCAAACAGTCCTACGAACACAAATAATATCCAGTTGGCTTTATAAGGCGTTTTGAATTTAGGATGCAATACACCAAATGCTTTAGGGATCAATCCATCATTACTCATGGTATAGAAAATACGGCTTTGTCCCATCAACATCACCAGAATCACAGAAGAGAAACCGGCGAGGATGGCAACTGTTACAGCAGTAGATAACCACTGGTATTTCACCATATAAGTTGAGATGGCATAAGCAACAGAAGCTTCACGTCCTTTTTCAGGATCAACAAACTCTTGCCAGTTGGCAACACCTGTTAATACGTGACCGAAAAGAATATAAAGTATCGTACATACTACCAATGAACCGAGGATACCAATTGGCATGTCTCTTTTTGGATTTTTTGCTTCCTGTGCTGCAGTACTTACCGCATCAAAACCAATAAAGGCAAAGAATACTATGGCTGCACCACCAAGAACACCACCCCATCCATGTTTGAATACACCTGTATAATCAGCGATTACTTTACCGGCACTGTCTGTAACAGCAGCAGTTCCTTCAGGGATCATGTAAGGAGTATGATTTTCAGGACGGATATACTGCCAACCTAATACAATAAAGAGAATTACAATGGCCACTTTAATGAATACGATCACCGCATTTACCATCGCAGATTCCTGTGTTCCTTTAATTAATAATAGCGTCAATAATAAAAGAATGACCAATGCAGGAGCGTTGATAATTCCTTTATGTAATACCCCAGCAGAGTCTGTAAAACTCTCAAAGGGGCTATGCGACCATTCATAAGGGATACCTCCGTCAAAAAGCTTATTAAGGTATTCACTCCATGCAATAGATACTGTAGCAGCACCCAATGCATATTCCATGATCAATGCCCAACCAATGATCCATGCAACCAGCTCACCCATGGTTACATAACTGTAAGCATAAGCACTACCCGCAATAGGAATCATAGCTGCAAATTCTGCATAACACAGACCTGCAAAAGCACAACCAATCGCAGCAATAATAAATGAAATGGTAACAGCTGGGCCAGCAGCTTGTCCGGCAGCAGCAGCTGTTCTTACGAAAAGTCCGGCACCAATGATGGCGCCAATACCCAAAGCAACCAGGTTGCCGGCTCCAAGGGTACGTTTTAATCCTTTTTCGCCCTCATCAGCCTGAGCCAGTAATTGACCCAATGGTTTCTTTACAAATAAACTCATAGTACAGTTTGGTTAAGTTTCTGAATTAGAAAGATTTGGCAAAATAGGGATTTCTGGCTTTTATACCCTAAAACTTTTATGAATCGGTCATTTCACCGTTCACAAAGACCATTTCAGCAGAAGTATTATATTGCGTCACTAACAAAGCCCCAATGAAGAAATCGAATAGGCTTACCTTATATATTGTCATTGCGATGATTGCCGGTGTTATCCTTGGCTATTTTGTACATAACAATGCATCCTCAGCAACCATTCAAAGTTTTTCTAAAAATCTAAAACTATTTACAACCATCTTCCTTCGGTTGGTTCAGATGATTATTGCACCCTTGGTATTTTCAACCTTGGTAGTAGGTATCGCTAAACTGGGTGACTTAAAGACGGTGGGTCGCGTGGGTGGTAAGGCATTATTGTGGTTTATATCTGCCTCATTGGTGAGTTTATTATTGGGAATGCTACTAGTGAATATTTTCCAACCGGGAAAAGGGATTGATTTGAGCAATGCTGATATTTCTGGAGCGCAAGATCTGGTGGGTAAAACACAGGAATTCAGCATTCAAAAATTTGT
>JACVCQ010000295.1 GCA_016741945.1 Chitinophagaceae bacterium | reverse complement strand
GGGATCAATAATACATTTAAACCACGTTTCTTGAGGCAATATTTAAATTTACAAGAGCAGATTCAGGGTGCAGTAGGGCAATATATAAAAGATGTAAAATCAGGTAATTTCCCTTCGGAAAAGGAATCGTATTAAATCTTTACCGATGAAGACCGCTTCTTCACCCGAAATGATTGTTTATATTCATGAGGAAAAATAGATTTGAGAAACTCCTATGTTTCGAAACATCAACATATTCTTATTTTTTCTGACGCTGAGTGTGTTTGGAATGGTTAATGTACAGGCAACGAATGTTTGTGATACTTTACCTATTAAACATATTACAAACGGAGAACTAGACGACTGGGATCCTGCCTCCTTTGATATTCATGATCTTTCCGGTATTCGATTTGCCGCAGAAAATGATAAAACAAAGCTATATGTGGCTATGTATATTATGGACCCATCTTTACAAAAAAGAATGGCGCTGGCTGGTATGCAGTTACTGATTGATGTGAAAGGAAAAAAAAGAGAATCTACTTATATAGAATTCCCCGTCAAAAAAGATCCATTATCTGAGCTCCCTGCCCCTGATTTAGAAGGTCAAAATACATCTTTCACTGAGCGACTGGCCGCCGGTATGTTACTCCTGAAAAAAAAGGGGTTTAAAGATCAGTCACAGGAAATAGAAATGGAGCTGATAGGAACTGAATCTGATATCCTGTTATCATTTGGATGGGACGAAAGGAATGTACTGTATATTGAATACGAAATTCCACTCAAACGGTTAGCTATAACTGAAGATTTTATAGGCAAAGAGATCATGGTTGGATTTAAATTAAATGCCCAAGAATCGCTTCCTCAACCGCCCAAAGCGGTAACCCAGATTGGATCATTTAATGCTAGGTTAGTAGGTGTTCCGGCAGGTAGTGGACCTCCTTCAGCCAGAACCACCGGTGCTCAAAATTCCAATTCACCTCCTCCGAATAAAATATTACAACCACAACAAATATTTTGGATGAAGCATGTTCTCAATTAAAATCACAAATACCATATTATTCATCATCACACATTAATCTGATCTTTTGACAAACGATAAAAAAATAATTACAGTCTTCACGCACATGGTAGCATGGGCTTGCTTTTTCTTTGTACCCTATTTGGTTTTCTTTCCGCGTTTGAGAGAGTTTAGCATGAGTGATAATATGCTCGCTACCATTATTTGCAATAATATTTTTATCGTTCTTTTCTATTATTTCAATACACAAGTACTGGTACCGAAATTATTGATCAACAAAAGATGGGGATGGTACATTCTTTCTATCGCCGCTTGTTTAGCCGCTTTTTTATTTTTACCGAAAGAAATCGCTAATCTTATTGTTGAGCCTGAATTCATTCGCCAGAATAATGAATTCATCAGAAACCCAGATTTTAAAGGGACTCCTAAACTTACTAGAGCTCCCAGAAGAGTCAGGCCAATTGCCGACCCCTACAATACTGTACTTTTTCTGTTGGTATTTGCTTTTGGAACCTGTATCTCGGTTACACAACGCTGGTTAAAGACAGAACAAACCAAAAAAGAAACAGAAAATGAAAAACTAAATACTGAATTATCATTTTTAAAATCGCAGGTAAACCCACATTTCTTTTTTAATACACTGAATAATATCTATTCTCTGGCAGTGGTAAGAAGTGAAAAAACAGCACCTGCTGTTATGAAGCTTTCTTCCATTATGCGGTATATACTTACAGAAACCGAAAGGGATTTAGTACCCTTGAATAATGAAGTAGACTTCATTCACAACTTTATTGAATTACAGCAGGTAAGATTAACGAATAAGGTAACATTACATTTTTCTGCCAACGGAGATGTTGATACCATGTTGATAGCGCCATTGATCTTTATTCCTTTTGTAGAAAATGCATTCAAATATGGCGTGAGTACAAAAGAGGTATCTAAAATTGACATCTCGATTGATACCAAAGACAATATTATTTATTTTTCAGCTACTAATAATATCGTTGCAACGGATAATAACCTTATGGAAAATACTGGCATTGGTATCAACAATGTTAAAAGACGACTAGAATTGATGTATCCTGAGCGCCATAAACTAAGTACAACGATTGAAAACAATATTTACATTGTTAAATTGGAAATTACAACATGATACATTGTATTGCTATAGATGATGAGCCACTAGCCCTGCAGTTGGTTCAGGAATATTGCGCAAAAATTTCTTTTCTTAAACTGGAAAAGACTTTTACCAATACTGATGAGGCCATTGCTTACATGCAATCCAATACAGTAGATCTTTTATTTCTAGACATTCAAATGCCTGATATAACGGGTATTCAGTTTTATAAAGGTTTATCTGAAAAACCACCGGTTATTTTTACTACTGCATATAAAGATTTTGCAGTTGAAGGTTTTAATGTGGATGCAGTTGATTATTTGCTGAAACCTTTTGAATATGACCGCTTTTTGAAAGCATGTTATAAAGCCAAAGAATATATCGAGTTTCTTAGCTAACAAGAAGTACAACTCAACTCACTGTTTATCAAAGTGAATTATGAGATCATGAAGATCAATTTAAAAGACATTGATCTGATCGAAGCATTGGATGACTATATTAAGATTTATATTAAACCCAACCCAGTACTTACATTGATGACTTTAAAAAGTATTCAAGAAAAATTACCACCACGTGATTTTGTAAGAATACACCGTTCCTTTATTATTCCGATTGCAAAAATTGAAAAATTTAGTAAGTCAAAAGTATGGATTGCGGGTAAAGATATACCCATAGGAAGCAGCTACAGCAGTGTGTATGATCAATTATTGGAAATTTCTAAAACAAAATAGCTATTCCCCGATTTAGACCCGCTCCTCACCTATCAATCGCTTGAAAAAATCAATTATAGAATAGTTTTATCTTGTAAATGCTGAAAGGCGTTTCATGCAGGGTTTTAGATAATAAAGTATCACACAGTTGGTCTCAACATAGTGATACTTTTTTTATGTCTACTATTCTCTTCCGGTGCTCTTTTTGTAATCCATTACCTTTACATCAAATCTTCACCTGCATGGATTTTTTAGCACAATTAGGCATTCAGTCGATCAATCCCGGTGCTTCTACCGGAACCCAATGGATAAACAGTACAGCAACAGTCATTAGTTCTTCCTCTCCTGTTGATGGCAAATTGATTGGTACAGTTCAATCAACCGATGAAATCACGTATCAAAAAATCGTACAAGTATCTGCCCAAGCATTTGAAGATTGGCGTCAATGGCCCGCCCCAAAACGTGGGGAAGTAGTTCGCCAAGTTGGAGAAGCTTTACGGAAATACAAAGAACCCCTGGGGAAATTGGTGAGTTATGAAATGGGAAAGAGTTTACAGGAAGGTTATGGTGAAGTACAGGAAATGATTGATATCTGTGATTTTGCTGTGGGATTATCCAGGCAACTACATGGTTTAACCATGCACAGTGAAAGGCCTAAACACCGTATGTATGAGCAATGGCATCCTTTAGGCATTACCGGTATTATTTCCGCCTTTAATTTTCCGGTAGCGGTATGGAGTTGGAATGCCGCTTTGGCTTGGGTATGTGGCAATACCAGCATTTGGAAGCCTAGTGAAAAAACACCTCTCTGCGCTATTGCAGTACAAAATATTGTAGCAGAAGTCTTCAAAAAAAATGAAGTGCCTGAAGGCGTGAATTGTTTGATACAGGGTGCCCGTGAAGTTGGCGAATGGATGAGTCATGATCATCGTATTCCGTTGATCTCGGCAACCGGTTCTACCAGAATGGGTAAGATTGTTGCTGCAACAGTAGCCGCAGGATTAGGAAAAACCATTCTGGAATTGGGTGGCAACAATGCCATTATCATTTCCAAAGAAGCAGATCTGGATAT
>JACVCQ010000294.1 GCA_016741945.1 Chitinophagaceae bacterium | reverse complement strand
AACTTACAAAACTCAAATCTTATTGCTACAAATATCTTAACTTATTGGACTGCCTATGTGTTCATTATGAGGCAGTGAACAAATCGCCCAAGTGGCTTGAAAAACAAATAGCGAAAGAAACTTACTTTGGAAATTGGTGTAACTTTTATAGTAAGAGATTCAAAAAGGGAAACTATGGTCACAAAATTATTACAGATATTCTATCAGAAAATAACACGTCAGGCGACTATGGTTCAAAATTTGTTGGCTTCGTTCAATCACTCCTAAGTAGAGTAACATAAGAACATTTATTTTCTATTTTATTACACCCTTACTATTTATAGCTCTAAAAAAACAAAATCGACAGCTACGCACAACATGGCGTTTGGCAATAGCGGGGCTGGACAATCAGTACATCGGCTTTAGTTATTTATCAGCAGCGGTTCGGGCAGAAGGTTTCAATTAGGTTTTTGTTGTTAACTTCATTCGTAAATCAATAATTGGGCTGCGGTAGCCAAGCTGACAGTTTGCTATTCACTGCCATCGCCAAGCCCTGTTCGTTAGAGCTTAAACTGATCAACCCATCTGCCATACCATAATTACGTAAAATATCCTCTTCATTACCTAAACCAAAAGAAGGCAAACGAAGCCCCCTACCTAATGAAGCCAAGGAACCAAATTTTAAAAGCTCACGAAGATGAACAGTGGATGAAATATGGATTGATTTACTTGTTAAAAAATTACGAATTTCTATTGATGCAATAAAATTTCTTCTATAAGGTTTTTTTATCATCAAAAATCCTCTTCTTAAAGTCCCAAAATAAGTTGTAAATTAGTAGTATAAATATTTCAGATGTCTAAGGAAGAAATCAAATATGAAATCAATAAGGTCTTAGATCAGTTTTCGGATAAAGCTTTACAGGAATTGCTGGCTTTTCTAAAAGAATTAGATGCTAAGAACGAAAAGTCCCACTACATATCTTCCGCATTGAATAGAATTCTTGAAGAAGACAAAGACTTATTGGCTAAATTAGCTCAATGATAACGGTTAAAGAAGTTGAAGGGATTCACAAAATCTTAATCGATTCATTTGATGGAACTCATGGAATTAGAGATCTAGTTGCTTTAGACTCAGCATTGGCCAGACCTTACCCAACATTTGATGGAGTAGAATTATTGCCAGATCCAGTACAAAAAGCTGCTGCTTTAATAGAAAGTATTTTGATTAATCATCCTTTTATTGATGGGAACAAACGAACTGGTTATGTGTTGATGAGACTTCTTTTGATTAGTTACAACTTAGATATTAGTGCTAGTCAGACTGAGAAATATGATTTTGTAATAAGTGTAGCATCAGGAAAAATAATTTTTGAAAACATAGTTCACTGGCTGAATGGCCATGTGACAGGAATTGAAGTTTAATGATGGAACTATAATTTGTTAGCCATTTGTTACACTAAAAAGCAGCCAATTCTATTGACTGCTGTTTAGTTGGGTAATCAAATTATTTATTGTTTATTGATCCTTGAAAATATCTTACTCACAATCTTCCATTCTCCACTGATCTTGACCATATTCATATAGTCATACATGATCACAGTTTCAGTTTCGATCTTGATTTTAGCATTAGCAGCAGTGCCTTCTATGTTCAAAGACAAGATGCTGATACTTCTTTTAAGAGGAGTTGTATTGGACTTTACACGGGCAATATATTCCGCAATAGGCACATCTTTAAATTCGCCGGTGTTAATATCAGTATACTTCATGGTAGCACTGGGATGAAAAGCCTTTTCCACTCGGTCGCCTATACCACTCATGTAGTTTTCTAAACAAGCCCTGGCAGCAGCTTCTTCAGTATTCTGCGCATAAATAGTGGTTTGTAAGAGACAAAAAAACAATGCTGTAAAAAGCATGCGGGTAAATCGGTTCATTTGTATGAATTTTAGAATGCCAATTTAGGGATGAGCCGGATGTAGATGTTTGTTAAAATGTGATGAGTGGCGAGAGAGAAGGGTATAAACAGAATACTAGCCATCTAATTCATTATTGTTTGCTGTCCGGAGAAAATAGGCTTCGAGCTATGAGCTACGAGCTGGGAGCCTTGATTAGTAGTCATGGTAGGTTTTCTGATATTCATTTACAATTGATAAAGCTTACGAATTAGTCTTACATTGATTAAAAGAAATACTTAGCATGTCCAAACGGTCTATTTGATCTTTCAAATTCAACTCAAAAGACTCAGAGCTCGCGGCTCGTGCAGTTTTACCAGACAACAGTTATTCAATATTCATCATTCAATATTTTTATCTACTTCCTAACTCTATCACTCTGCAATTCTTCATTTCATATCCATCGATATCCAATCGAACTAAGGTTCTCACTTTATGCCATCCCTGCTTACCTGCAGCACCCGGATTGATGTGTAGGCAATTCAATACATCATCATACATGACTTTCAGAATATGTGAGTGTCCGGAAATAAACAGTTGTGGTTTGTGTTGTTGGATCAAAGGCTTAGATCGACTATTGTATTTCGGGGGGTAGCCGCCAATATGCAACATGATGACATGCACTTCTTCGCAAGTCCATTGTAGTAGTTCCGGATAATACGCGCGAATGTCTTGCCCGTCAATATTTCCATATACACCTCTCAGCGGTTTGAAAGAACGCAGTTGTTCAGCCAATGTATCATTACCAAAATCACCGGCATGCCAAATCTCATCACAGTCTTCAAAATGACGAAAAACTGCCTCGTCCAGAAAGCCATGCGTATCTGAAAGAATCCCTATTTTCTTCATAAACTTTACTAATTTCACCCTAGCATTTGCAACCTATGCCATTTAAACGAAATTTCACTTATTGGATCGATAAACGCAGATGGAAATATTATTTCCTCATGCTCTCTCTGGCATTGGTCGAAAACAAATAACGCATTGGAGATGATTGCTCCATCTTGTATCTTGTCTCTTCATTCTTTATTCTTAAACGAAGTTTCTATGCCACACTATCATACATTGGGTCGTATCCCACATAAACGTCATACCCAATTTCGTAAAGACGATGGTTCTCTATTTTCAGAACAACTGTTTTCGACCGAAGGTTTTAGTAACGATTACTCATTGCTCTATCATCATTATCCACCTACACAGATCATTCATACTGATGAGCCCGTAAACGTACAACCTCGTGTTGCTGAAGAAAAAATGCTCAAACATCGCAGCTTTGAAGGGTTTCATATCAAGCCTGAAGCTGATTATCTCAAAAGCAGAAATCCGGTATTGGTGAATAATGATTGTCACATTGTATTGGCAGCACCAAAAGAAAGCATGAAAGATTATTTCTACAAAAATGCAGATGCGGATGAAATGATTTTTGTGCATGAAGGCAGCGGTGTATTGATCACACAATACGGACAAATCGCTTTTGCGTATGGCGATTATTTGGTGATACCAAGAGGCACTATTTATCAGATTAAATTTGATACCCCTGATAATCGTTTATTCATTGTAGAAAGTTTCAGTCCAATCCGCTATCCGAAACGTTATATTAGTAAGTACGGACAATTACTGGAACACGCACCTTTTTGTGAAAGAGATATCAGGACACCACAACACTTACTTACATTCGATGAAGCCGGCGATTTTCTAATTCAAACCAAGAAAAAAGGTATCCTGTATGGACTTCACTATGCACACCATCCTTTTGATGTAGTAGGATGGGATGGGTATTGTTATCCTTTTGCATTCAGTATTCATGATTTTGAACCGATTACCGGCCGTGTGCATCAGCCACCACCGGTGCATCAAACTTTTGAAGCGCATAATTTTGTGGTATGCAGTTTCTGTCCAAGGTTATATGACTATCATCCTGATGCCATACCCGCACCATACAATCACAGTAATATCGATAGGGATGAAG
>JACVCQ010000293.1 GCA_016741945.1 Chitinophagaceae bacterium | reverse complement strand
TTTCTCCTGTCGGATGGATTACCAATTACGGAAAGGTAACAACTGTACCTTCTGTAACCGGTCAAGAAGTAACCGTAGCTATTCAGGTTTTGGAACAAGCAGGGTTTGAAGTAGAGATTCAGGATTCAGTATACGTTGATAGTTTACCCAAGCTTGCTGTCGTTCGACAAACACCTGAAGCAGATGCTGCAGTTAAATCGGGACGTACCATTTATCTTACTGTTAATCGGCAGGTTTCACCTCAAGTAGAAATGCCAAGCCTCATTGGTTATTCAGTTAAAAGTGCAGAGCTTTATTTACAAAGTCTTCAGTTAAAAATGGGAGGCATTACCTATAAACCTGATATCGCACGTAATTCTGTTTTGGAACAACTATATAATGGGGTACCCATAAAAGCGGGAGATAAAGTTCCGCTGGGGGCTACCATTAGTTTTGTATTAGGCAGTGGATTAGGAGGAAACGAAATAGATGTACCTAATTTAATTGGTATGACCCTAGAAGAAGCACGTTCATATTTATCTACACTCAGTATCAATACCGGTGCAGTTGTTGGAATTGGGGCCATTAAAGATTCCACTGCTGCTTTTGTCATAAGACAATCGCCAGATTATTTGTCAGAGTTACTAGACCCTTCAGGTAATAGAGTACCTAATAAAATTCGTCAGGGACAAGTCATGGATTTGTATATCAGTAGTGTAGCACCTATTAGGGATACTGGAAGAATCATACCGCCTGATCAATACTAATCAATTCATATTTCAATGATACAAACAATTACAGTACAAGAACTCAAATCTAAAATTGATAACGGTGAATCTGTACATCTTGTCGATGTACGCGAACCTCATGAACATGCTGAATTCAATATTGGAGGAATTTTATTACCCCTTGGTAAAGTACAAACCATGCAGGTAGACGATATTGAAGATTTGAAAGATGAAACAGTATATGTTTATTGCAGAAGTGGTAACAGAAGCGGACAAGCCTGTTTGATCCTAGGTACCATGGGTTTCACCAATGTGATCAATGTTACGGGTGGGATGTTGGCTTGGCAAGAAGCGAATAAATAAGAAATGAGCAACAGGAAATAAGAAATCAGAAAGTGAGCGTGAACCACCTCTACTACTTGATTTCTTCTTTCCTGTTTCTTACTTGTTTCTTGTTTTTTATTTCTTATTCCGCTGTTATCACAGTCTTATATTCAGTGCAATCATAAAGTTCCTTTCTGCCATAGGATAGAAGCCATTGTCTGTGTACTGAGCACCACCGCTGATATAAGTGTAACTATATCCATTCGGTGCATAGAGTGTATTGAAGACATTGTTGATCTGTCCAATTACTTGTAAAGATTTGAAAGTCTTGTTTGCGAAGTTGTAGATAACGCGTAGGTCTTGTGTACTAAATCCATCCAATAAACTTCTGTCAAGCCCGCTGTTGTCCATGTATTGTTTACCTACATATTTTCCGAGTAAACCGATCTCCCATTGTTTGGCTGGGAAGAATAATAACTGAGTACCTCCAACAATGGAAGGAGAGAAAGCAATGTCTGTATTTTTTCTTTCAACGGAATTTTGACCATTTGTATCAAAATTGTCAAAGTATTCTGTGAATGCTTTGATCCTATTTCTGCTCAATGTCAAATTGCCTCCTGCAGTGATCCATGAAGCAGGTTTCCAACTTGTTTGTAATTCAATACCCAATCGATAACTTCTTGGAACATTGAAACGGGTATAAGCACCCACATCATTGATCTGACCTGTCAATACAAGTTGATTGATGTAGTTCATGTAATAGATATTAGCCCCAAATTGGAGGTTGCTTTTTTTATAATCAAATCCTATCTCGAGGTCTTGTAATTTTTCTGAAGTAGGTTGATTGGTAGCACTTACTTCAAAATCATTTCTATTCGGTTCTTTTTGTCCAATTGCATAACTCAGGTAAGCCTGCATGTTATTCTTGCGATAGGTTACTCCCAACTTTGGATTGAAGAAGCTAAAGTTTCTGTTAACCAATAATGTTGGATTTCCCTGAAAACCATTCATTGTATGTGATACATTTCTGTACTGCACATCAATAAATCCAAAAAAGTTAGCTGCCAATTGTTGTTGCCATTTGGCAAAAAAGTTGACATCTTTTTTTGTAGCAGGATGATTGTAGTATTTATATCCTATAGGAGCAGACCCTCTTTGCAGCCATGGCAAAGTACCATAATGATCTCCTGTGTATGTACTCCATCCACCACCTAGGGTAAACTCATTACCTCCTTTGCGATATTGTAATGAAGCATTTTGCCCATAGAAATAATTGTTGAGCCAACGCTGACGAACAAGATCTGTGGTTGTATCAAGTGGACTTATGTTTGGTAAGCCATAATTTTTAAACTCTTCTTCACTTTTGTATTCTTCATAGTAGCCATAGCCACGTGTAAGGAAAGCAGCTGTTTGTAAAGACCAGTAACTATTGAATGCATGGTTAAAGAATAACTGATAATGGGTTTGTGTATAGTTATCTGTCTGATTATCGTAAGGAGTACCAGGCTTTTCAGTACCTGCCGGATTGAAAGTGCGGTTGGTTTCAAGGGTAGCTTTATCAATACCATACCAAGCCTGGTAAGTTTTTTCTTTGCCGGAGAATACATTGAAACGTAAAGATGATTTCTGATTCAACCATGCACCACTGATGTAAAAGGAACGAAGATCGCTGGAAGCACGGTCTACATAACCATCACTTTGAATGCTACTGACACGCGCATCCAACGTAAAATGTTTGTTGATTAACCCTGTTCCGGCACGTAGTGTGTGTTTACGGGTATTGAAAGAACCAAAACTATTATTCAGTTCTGTATAGGCTTTCTCATTGAATTCATTGGTCGACAGATTGATGGTTGCACCGAAAGCAGCGGCACCATTAGAAGATGTACCAACACCACGCTGGATTTGTACACTATTAACAGATGAACTAAAATCGGGTAGGTTAACAAAAAAAGCACCCATGCTTTCTGCATCGTTGTAAGGGATACCATTCAAAGTAATATTGATCCGTGTTGCATCAGTACCACGGATACGAATACCGGTATATCCAACACCATTACCTGCATCTGCACTTACCACAACAGAAGGAGTTTGGTTGAGAAGGAAAGGGATGTCTTGTCCCAAATTGTTCTTAACGATTTCTTCTTTGGCCAAATTTGTTTTGGCAAAAGGAGCTTTGTCGGTTGCGCGGATCGATCTGACTTCCAAAGGTTGCAAAAAAAGTGAACTTGGTTCCAATTCAATGAGTAGCTCTTGCGAAAGAAGCTGTTTGTTTACCGAAATGGATTGATCACGATAACCTAGGCTCATGATTTTTATGGAAGCATTTTCATTGCCCGACCATTTTAAATTGAAGCTACCATTGTCGTCGGTAACAACTTGTAGGTTATTAAGGCTAACCAAGGTCCCACTGATGGGTTGTTTAGTTGTGCGGTCAGTGATTTTTCCGCGCAAGGAATTGTTGTTTTGCCCGAATGTGAGCAGGATTAGGAATGTCATCGACATTGTTCCCAAAAACTTTTTCATTTGACATGAGTTAAAAAGTTAATAATGGGAACAGGGAAACAGCTAATGGAGAGGTACGACCAAAAATGTACGCCTTCCCTTCGCAGGAATTACCCTGTTCAGGTTCAACGGGTATTATCTCAGCCTCTCCGCCTTAGGCGGGGAAGCACCCCGAGGAATGATCTGGTGCAAAACTATGAAATAGCTAAATTGCTGCCAACTGTAACTTTATAGACCACCATCCGTTACACACAAAACACTCGTATGAAACGATTTTTATTCTTTATACTTTTTTTAGCCTGTGCTTTATTAGGGGCTGCACAGGTAGAGAAAAACCTGGTGTATGATGGAAATGCTGAAGTAAGAAA
>JACVCQ010000292.1 GCA_016741945.1 Chitinophagaceae bacterium | reverse complement strand
TCTTCACTGTGCGGTAATTGTACGGAAGTTTGTCCGGTAAGAATCAATTTACATGAATTGTTATTGGATAACCGTCATGAAGCTGTTATACAAGGCTCTAGTACCATTGCTGAACGTGTTGCCTGGAAAGCTTGGAAGATGGCGAGTTTAAATCGGGTAATGATGAATATGGGGAATGGTAAAATGAAGAATTGGGTAGTGAATAAGGTATTCAAAGGCTGGTCGATGCATCGATCAGAACTGGATTTCAGTCAGAAAACCTTTAATGAGTTGTGGAAGGAGAAACAAAAAAAATAACAGGGCTTACTGAATCATTGTGCTGGTCATTTATACTCCACATATCAGTCCACGCCTGCAATATATTGTAGCATATCTGTTTGAAGGATCAGCCAGGATCACTACTTCGATTGAAGAATATGAGCATGATGAAAATATAAAGATCAATTATTCTGCGACACCTCTTTTCGAGCATGAATTATGGATACTGCCCTCAAGATTATTGATGGAGGACACCATTCATGAAGTAGAGATCGATATTAAACAATGGGATGCCTTACCCATCTTTTTTACAACAAATGGTTCTATACCTTTTGATATTTTTTCTGCTTCATTTTATCTTTTATCTCGCTACGAAGAATATTTGCCTCATGAAAAAGACCGCTATGGTAGATACGCACATACCAATAGCACTGCATACAAACACCAATTCATTGATCAGCCATTGATTGATCTTTGGATGGAAGAACTGGAGTTTATCTTACAACAACAACGACCTTCCTGGCATCTGCCGGTTCGTATTTTTACCATTCAACCGAGCTATGATATTGATGAAGCTTATCGCTATATGTGGCAATCACCTTTCAGAAATATTCGCGGGTATTTTATAGACTTCTTACAAGGAAAATTCGAGCATGTTACCCATCGGATGAAAGTATTGGCAGGAAAACAAAAAGATCCATATGATGTGTATGAGTGGTTAGATCAATTACATGACAAGTATCATCTTGATCCTGTTTACTTTTTTCTGTTAGCAGAAAAAAAGACTTTACTAGATAGAAATATAGACCCTTACACAAAAGGGATACAGCAGTTAGTACAAAGACATACAGAAAAATACCATGTTGGTATTCATCCATCAACGCAAAGCATCGGTAGTATGCAAGCCGTGAAACGTGAATGTCAGTTACTGGCTTATCATACCGATAAAAAAGTCAATCGATCCAGACAGCACTATTTAATGATGGAGTTGCCTGATACTTATCGGTCGTTGATTGCGTTGGATATTCAACATGATTATTCAATGGGATATGGATCTGTCAATGGTTTCAGGGCATCTGTTGCTCGTCCTTTTTATTGGTATGATCTGCAAAATGAAAAAATAACCTCATTGCTAATTCATCCCTTCTGCTATATGGATAGTACGGCTATCTTTTATGAAAGATTGAATACAGAAATGGCATTTGAGCGCATGAATACTTTATATGAAGCAGTAAAGCAGGTGGATGGTACATTCTCCTTTATTCTACATAATCACTTTTTAGCAGAGCAAGCAGAGTGGATGATGTGGCGACAACTGTATGAAGATTTTCTTGGTAAGCATTGCTGATAATTACATCGCATCTACATCAGCTAAAGCTTGTTCCCTTTGTTTTTTGAGACTTCTATTCACTAGAAATACACCAATCAATGTAATCAAAGAGCCGATAAGAATATTCACCGTTAATTTTTCATTTGTAATCATGGTTCCTAATAAAATAGCCACTAGTGGATTCATATAAGCGTACAAGGAAGCAATAGCGGGTTCTAGATGTTTCATGGTATAAATGAAAGCTACAAAAGCTACTATTGAACTGGCAAGCACTAAATAAGTAATAGCCAGCCATGTGTTTATAGGTACACTTGTAATTGGAATACTTTTACCTGAAACCAGGGTCATGATCATCAGTACAAATGAACCCATTAGCATTTGCCAACCGGTGGCATTATAGGCATTTATCTTTACTTTATTTCTGGCAATGATGATCGTGCCTACACTCCAGCTCAACATAGCAATAACAGAAAGTATCAATCCCCAGATATATCCTTCTGTGTAATTATGAAATGCATTATCATAAAAAACAAAGCCGATACCTGTTATGCCTAATAACATTCCAATAAAAGTAATGGCAGTAATTTTGGTGTTTTTAAAAAATAGCTTCTCAATCACTACCACCGACAATGGGTAGAGTGCAGCAATTAAAGCTGCTAATCCACTGGGGATGTATAATAATGCAACCGTAGCAAACCCATTGGCGATTACAAATAAAAGCATCCCCATTCCGGTAAGCCACAGCAATTGTTTGAAGGTGGGTAGTTTTTCTCCTCTAATTAAAAAGAAAACAACAAACAAACTACCACCCAAAAATTGACGGATAGCAGCCACTTCCAATCCGGGTACACCTTGTTGAACAGCAATTTTACTAGCTACCCAACTAGTGCCCCAGAGAATACTGGTAGCTACTAAACCGATATATGCTTTTTGTTTTACTGTCATGATCAATGTCTGAAATGACGCATTCCCGTCATTACCATCGCCAACTGATGTTCTACACAATAGGCAATACTGTCTTTGTCTCTTACAGAACCACCCGGTTGTATGAATACTTCTATACCTTTTTGCTGTGCAATTTGCGCACAATCATTGTAAGGACAGACTGCATTCGATGCCAATACCGCACCTTTCAGATCAAACTGAAACTGGTATGCTTTTTCAATGGCATGTCTGAGTGCATCAATACGACTGGTTTGTCCGCAGCCCTTTCCAACGAGTTGTTTATTTTTTACCAATGCAATGGCATTGCTCTTTAAGTGTTTACATACCAGATTGGCAAAACGTAAATCTTCCTGTTCTGCAGTAGTGGTAGTTCTACCACCCACTTCTTCCCATTTCTCAAAATTACCTTCATCGGCACCTTGTTCTAATACACCATTTAAAATGGATTTAGATGGAGCTTTCAATGCAGCAGTACCGGGTTTTAATTGTAATAATATTCTGTTCTTTTTACTTTTCAATACTTCCAATGCATCCGTATCAAAAGCAGGGGCAATCAGTACTTCAAAGAAAATTTCATTGATGGCATCAGCAGTAGCTTTATCAACAGTACCGTTTGTAACCAATACACCACCAAATGCACTTTCCGGATCACCCGCTAATGCTGCATCCCAGCTTTCTTTTACGGAACTACGAGCAGCGATGCCACACACATTTGTATGTTTAATGATTGCAAAAGTGGTATCCGTAAACTCTCTGATCAACTGTACCGCAGCATCCACATCTACCAGATTATTATAAGAAAGTTCTTTACCATTCAACTGATCAAATAATTGAGTGAGGTCGCCATGGAAAACGGCTTGCTGGTGGGGGTTCTCACCATAACGCAACGACTGCTGGTGTCCGGGATTGAAATAATTACTGATAGCAATATCATAATGCATCACCACTTCAAATGCTTTGGCAGCAAATGCTTTTCGTTGTTCTATCGTAGTGCTTCCTTTTTGTTCAGCAAGTATGGTTTCTAATGAAGCGTAATCATCTTTTGCAGCAATCACTACCACATCTTTGAAATTCTTGGCAGCAGCACGTATCATGGATGGCCCGCCGATGTCTATCTTTTCGATGATGGCTTTTTCTTCACTTGTATGCTTTAAGGTTTCTTCAAAAGGATAGAGGTCAACAATCACCAGATCAATCTCCGGTATGTTGTATTGTTTCATCTCCTCAAGATCCTGTGCTTCATATCTGCGACCCAAAATTCCACCAAATACAACAGGGTGTAAGGTTTTTACACGACCGCCTAGAATGGAAGGATAAGTTGTTAAACTCTCCACCGCCACACACTGAATTCCTAAACCTTCCAAAAATTGTTGGGTGCCACCAGTGGAATAG
>JACVCQ010000291.1 GCA_016741945.1 Chitinophagaceae bacterium | reverse complement strand
ATCTTGATTATGTTTATTATCGCGGATCCAGATTTTCTGCAGCAGCCAAAAACAACCAAGCTCTTGTCACCTATTACAATCTTTTGAATGATGTGATTAAAGACACTTATAAAGGAAATATCAATTTTCGTTTAGGGGGTGAATTAAAGTTTCATACAGTTATGTTTCGTCTGGGTGGAGCCTATTATGGAAGTCCATATGCAGAAGAAGAATTAAGAGCCAATCGCATATTAGCAACCGGAGGTATTGGTTATCGTGATAAAGGTATCTTTATTGATCTTGGCTATGCACATGCATTCAATCGCGATGTTCAATTTGCATACCGTCTGAATGATAAACCCAACACATTTGCTGAGCAAAGAGGATCAAGAGGTTCTGTGATGCTCACATTCGGATTTAAGTTCTAATCAAACTCATCAATACCCTGTTCAAGCAGAATTTTTTGAATCTGCGATACAGGATCAACAGCAGCATTTACCCAGTGAATGCTGCTGTCTTTTTTAAACCAAGTCATTTGTCTTTTCGCATATTGTCGGGTATGCTGTTGAATCAATTCAACAGCTCTATCATAAGCAATACTTCCATCTAAATGATCAAACAATTCCTGATAACCTACGGTTTGCAAAGCATTCAAATGCTTAAAGGCATACAATGCTTTGACTTCATCCAATAAGCCCTGTTGCATCATTTGTTCAACACGCAGGTGAATACGCGTATTCAATTCAGCCCTTTCCATTTCAAGTCCAATCTTCACAATTCGAAAAGGCCTTTCTTCTTTTTTACCAATTCGGAAACTGGTAATTGACTTACCTGTTCCTTCCAATATCTCTAATGCCCGTAATAATCTATGGGGATTTTGTTGTTCAGCGATTTCCCAGAATAACGGATCACGTGTGGCTACTTCCTGTTGTAACCATGTCAACCCATTTATTGTGTAGTTATGATTCAGTTGTTGTCTTATCGACGGATCTATCTCTGGCATATCATCAATGCCTTCACAAAATGCTTTGATGTATAAGCCTGTACCACCGGTTACAATTAATTTTGCATGCTTTGCAAAAATATCTGCAGCTTTTTCGAGCGCATAAGTTTCATAGATACCTGCATTCACTTCTTCATGAATAGAATGTGATGCTATAAAATGATGAGGTACGGTTGAAAGTTCTTCAGTAGAAGGACGAGCTACTCCAATATTCATTTCACGATAGCACTGTCTGGAATCTGCAGATAGTATTTCTGTTTTGAATAATTGTGCCAATGCAACGGCAGCAGCCGTTTTACCTACAGCCGTTGGACCAACAATCAATATGGCTGTATGTGAAGACAATGATTAGGGTGTATATCTTAATAACTGCTTAAAAGATGCAAGGACTAAAAATCTTCTTCTGTACTTTCTTCGGCTCCAAGATCATCCCCATCAGATTCCCCGTCCTCTCCTTCTTCACCAAATCCATCTGATGCTTCTGTAAGATCATATTTCTCCTCTATATCAGCGAATTTATCGCCTAAAAGGCTTTTTGTTCCATATTGTTGCGGACCGATACCTTCTACCCTGGATGTGGCCGGATAGCTGAGTTTATTATTCTCTTCCTTACTCACATTGATCAACTCCACTAAAAAAGTCCAGTTTTTTGCAAAATCGTAGAGATAAATAAATTTTTGATTGGTATCACGAATCTCACTACCAATCGTGGTATCACTCATGAGCAGGGGCTCTGCGACATAAGATTTATCATATCGCTCAAAACTGATCTCACGACCGCGCTGCCAATTATCATTACTCCTAAAAAAAGTAGCCTGATGCTTCTGATCAAACTCATAGGCTTTTAGGATCGCAAAATGCAAATCGATAAAGCATTGTGTATGCTTAATCACAATATCGCGGTACACCGCATCATCTTCCTCTAAATAAACCCTGAATTTCAGAATGGCCATTCTAAATGCTTAAGTCTTTTATAATAAGTAAAGACAACACTATTTGCTGTCATCAAAAACGCTAAAATACAATTTATTCAACGGCCTCCAAGTTCAGTTCTTTACCCTTTTCTAACATGAACTTTTTTGCCGCTTCGTATTCATTAGGAATAACCCCATCCAATATGGCTTCACGTATAGCATCCTTGATAATACCTACTTGTCTGCCAGGGGTTAACCCAAATGTTGACATAATGATTTCACCGGTAATCGGTGGCTGCCAGTTTCGTATACGATCTGCATCTTCCACTTGCAATAACCGTTCTTTGACCAGTTCGAAATTTTGAAGATAACGCTTTACTTTATACTTGTTTTTACTGGTGATATCAGCAGAACATAACATCATTAAAGCATCGATATCTTCCCCCGCATCAAATAATAATCTTCTTACCGCACTATCGGTGATATTTTCTTTTGTAAGACTGATAGGGCGCAAATGAAGCAATACCAGTTTCTGTACCTGTTTCATCTTTTCATTCAATGGCAACTTCAATTTCGTAAAGATTTTAGGTACCATTCTAGCCCCCACTACTTCATGTCCATGAAAAGTGAAACCATGACCTTCTTCAAATCTTTTAGTAGCAGGTTTCCCGATATCATGCAAAAGTGCTGCCCATCTCAACCATAGATCTTCGGTGGATGCTGACATGTTATCCAACACTTGCAGGGTATGATAGAAATTATCTTTATGACCCAGACCATCGATATACTCTGCTCCATGTAAATCTACCATTTGAGGAAAGATCTTTTGTAATAAACCTGTCTTAAATAAAAGATCCCATCCAACCGAAGGTTTTTGGCAGAGCATGATCTTGTTCAGCTCATCTGTAATTCGCTCTTGAGATACAATATTGATTCGATGCACATTGGCAGCGATAGCAGCCAGTGTTTCAGGTACAATGGTATAGTTGAGTTGCGCCGCAAATCGTATAGCCCTCATCATGCGCAAAGGATCATCACTAAATGTTTGTGAAGGCTCTAATGGTGTTATAATGATTTTATCCTGAATCGCTTGTATACCATGAAATGGATCGATGAGTGAACCATAATCTGTTGCATTCAAACTAATGGCCATTGCGTTGATGGTAAAATCACGTCTATTTTGATCATCTTCAATGGTTCCAGGAGCTACTTCAGGTTTGCGACTGTTTTGCGCATAACTTTCTTTGCGTGCACCTACAAACTCAATTTCCAAATCATCGATTTTGATCTGCGCTGTTCCGAAATTCTTGAAAAAGGAAACATAGGGCTTGGGGTGAAATGCCTCAGCCACTTTATGAGCCAGACTAATACCATCGCCAATACAAACAATATCAATATCCTTGGTAGCCCGACCAATGATCTTATCACGCACAAAACCGCCGATCAGGTAACAGGGCATATTAAGCGATACCGCTGCCTTTCCTATCTGTTGAAAAATAAATGCTTCTTTATCAGTACAAACAATATCCATGCGGTGCAAAGGTAACTTGTTTCCTTGTTTATAAGGAGGTAAGACTATTCAATAACTGTTCAGTTTGTATCGTTCGGGCGCACTTGAAATGTTTTTCCGGACAAGTTTGATGTCCATGTAATCCGCAAGGTCTGCAAGAAAGAGGTTCAATTGTTTCAATAATATGACTGTTATCAGAAAGTGGTCCATAACCAAACCCCGGTATCGTTGAACAATATACAGCCGTTACCGGCGCATTCATCGCAGATGCAAAATGCATGGGTGCTGAATCATTGACATAATTCATGACTGCATTTTTCATCAAAGCAGCTGATTCCAGAAAAGACAATTGTCCACAAAGATCAGTTGCCTTTTCACCGGATTGTATCCTTATTTGATCACAAAGTTGTTTATCACCGGGTGCTCCGAGTAAATAAATGGTATAGATCTTCTGGAGTTGCCGGATCAAGTCTACCCATTGATCTGCAGGATATTGCTTCGTAAACCACACAGATGCCGGTGCAATACAGATATAAGGCTGTTGTTGATAC
>JACVCQ010000290.1 GCA_016741945.1 Chitinophagaceae bacterium | reverse complement strand
ATTGATTCCTTTGCTTAACAAATAATCAACAAGCTATTTTGCGCGATTTGTAGAAAGTGTCAAATTATCTTTGGCATTACCCGTATTATCGGTATGTCCACTGATCTCTACTTTCAATGTTGGGTTATCGTTCAATACTTGTATCAATTGAGCCAGCTCTACCAAACCATTCTCTGGTAGTGCATAACTATTCGATACGAAGAGAATATTATTAAAGACAAAACTCTCATTCAGTTTCACCGGTTTCAGGGCAATATCTTTTTTATAGACACTATCCGCTTCTTTTTTACTCAGTGCATACAATTCACTATAAAACAAATAACCCTTTCTATTCACCGTAAACGTATAATCTTTTCCTGTTGGAAGCGTTATAAAGTACTCACCCAACTCATCTGTCTGTACACGCATCAATACGATATCATTGTTGTTATCTGTTAATTCAACAGTAGCAGGTACTCCTTTTTGAGTGCTTGCATCTGTTACTTTTCCTTTTACATACAAAGTCCTATTAGGTCTGATATTGGGTCTTAATTGAAAAGAATACAAATCGAGATTACCTCTGCTATCACTTCTGTCGCTTGCATAGTATGCTGTGAGTCCATCGGCTGAAACTGCCAAGCTACCTTCGTTTTCAATCGTGTTAATCGGATAGCCGAGGTTCTCTGGATTTCCCCATTCACCTTTTTCGTTTTTACGCAATACAAAAAGATCTGAATTCCCATAACCGGGTAATCCATCCGAAGTATAAAACAAGGTTTGATTATCTGCGTGAATAAAAGGAGAAAATTCATCACCCGCTGAGTTAATCGTAGGTCCCATATTAATAGCTTTTCCCCATTTGCCGTTGGGTTGTCTGAAAGACATGTATAGATCTCTTCCCCCATATCCCCCAGGGCGATTACTACTAAAATAAAGAACGCGTTTATCCGGACTGATCGCAGGAGAGCTCTCCCAAAATTCAGTATTGATAGCCGGACCTAAATTTTCAGGTTCACTCCATCCTTGTGGTGTGTATTGTGATAGATATATATCATACCAGCCTAAACCTTGTCCGGAAAAATCACCTGCAAACAATAACCATTCTCCATCCTGCGAAACAGTAATGGCACCTTTTCTGGGCTCGAGATTGATATCACCATCTATCAGTTGAGCTTTCCCAAATTTTTTATTGGTGATCGTACTCTGCATAAAGTCTTCACGTTGATCACCTGTTCTTCTGGTGAACACCAATAAACTATCTGTAACCGTAACTGATGGATAATATTCGGAACGTGGTCCATTCACGCTATCTCCCAAATTGATGGGTGCAAATTGATAATCGGTTACTGGTTGTTTGGCTGCATACGCTATTGCAAACTGATAAGACTGTTTACGATAAGTAGCGCTTTTCTGTCCGCGTTCACTGATATTCGGAATCGATAAGAAAATATTCACAGCCTTCAAGGCCTCTTCAAATCTTCCTAAGCCAGCAAGGTTGATGGAATAGGGGAGCGTATAGATGTTGAAGTATTCAGGATCTTTTTGTTGTGCTTTTTCGTAGAGATTTACAGAACGTTGGTATTGTTTGAGTTCACCAAATGCTCCTGCTAATGATAAGTAGGCATCCAAAAAATTCGAATCAATATTGATGCACTCCAATAAAACGGGAACGGCTTCTCGTGTAAGTCCGTCTTTTAGTAATTGAATCGCATTTTCATACCGAGCCAATGCTTTTGGCTTTACTTTATCGGCATCATAGGACTGCGCATAGAGACTACAACTGAATAGTAAGCAACTTAAAAAGAAAATTGACTTTTTCACTACGGAAAGTTCGGAAAAAAGAAAAGGGCATCTTGTTAAAATTCTAATGCTCAGGGAACGTTGATGTATTTATGTGTTTGCAAACTCAGTTCCCATTGCGGATGTGCTTTGATGTAGTCAATGATCAGTGGTAATACTTTATCTGCCTTATCCCATTCCGGTTGTAAATACAGTTTACAATTTGGGTTTACTTGTGCAGCATAAGTTTCCGCCCATTCAAAATCGTGTTTGTTAAAAATAACCACTTTCAATTCATGCGCCAATGGAATGATATCTGATAACGGAGCTTTGAATTTTTTGGGTGAGAGACAGATCCAGTCCCAATCTCCACTTAATGGTGAAGAGCCTGATGTTTCAATATTGGTTTCAAATCCTGCAGCTTTTAATGCATGGGTGAGTTCATATAACTGATGCATCAATGGCTCGCCTCCGGTAATAACAGCGAGTCTGCCAGGATGTTGTTTTGCTCCTGCTACAATATCAGCAACTGACTGTTGCGGATGTTTGGAAGCATCCCAACTATCTTTCACATCACACCACACACAACCCACATCACAACCGCCTAAACGGATAAAGTAAGCGGCACGCCCTTGATGAAAACCTTCACCTTGAAGGGTGTAGAAGGCTTCCATGACGGGTAAGCTTTTTTGTGTTAATATGGTTGATGATATGTTCATTTGTTTACAGCTTATAGTTCATGGCGTATGGTTTACCGTTTATGGTTGTTAAAGATGTGGTGTATGCGAAGATTTTTTCTATAAGCTATCTCCCATTAGCCATTCGCTCTCTGTTCGTAAGCATGCATCGTATTTTTCAACAACCCTGCAATCGTCATCAATCCCACACCCCCTGGAACAGGGGTAATGGCAGATGCTTTAGTCGCTACTTCTTCGTAAGCAACATCTCCTTTGATTCGAAATCCTTTTTTGGCAGTACTGTCTTCTACACGGGTGATGCCTACGTCAATGACCACTGCGCTAGGCTTTACCATATCTGCGGTAACAAATCCGGGTTTGCCTAAGGCAGCAACAATAATATCAGCTTGCAAACAAAGTTCTTTTAAGTTCGGAGTATGTGAATGGCAAATGGTAACCGTACAGTTGCCTTGTTTGAGATTACTACTTAAAAGAATACTCATCGGTCTGCCCACAATATTACTTCTGCCGATTACGATCGCATGTTTTCCTTTTGTTTCAATTTGATAATGTTCCAGCATCAATATGATACCATAGGGAGTAGCAGGTATGAAGGTGGAAAGACCCTGTACTAGTTTACCTACATTGATAGGATGAAATCCATCTACGTCTTTTAAGGGGTCAATGGCTTCAATGACTTTTTGCTCACTGATTTGTTTGGGCAATGGCAATTGAACCAAAATACCATCAATGTTGGGGTTGCTATTGAGTTCGTGTATGGTGGATAATAAGGAGGCTTCATCAATTGTATCTGCTAGTCTGATAAGGGTAGATGCAAAGCCCGTCTCTTCACAGTTTTTTACCTTACTGGCCACATAAGTTTCACTGGCTCCGTTATTGCCAACTAAAATGGCTGCCAAATGTGGTTTTCTCTTGCCTTGAGCCGCCAGTTGTTCGGTTTTGGTTTTGAGTAATTCTTTAACCGCGGCAGCTGCTATTTTACCATCTAATACTAACATGGCGCAAAAGTATTCAAATGGAAGAGGACTTTCTTTTGAATTCCAAAAAAAGAAAACGAATTGTAAAATTTTATAATAATTTAAAAATATTAACCCTATTTTTCAAGGCTGCCATTATGATTTTGAAATGGATAATTCTTTGTTGATCCATTTTTCCACTAAACTGACCGATTGAAAGTGAGCTGAATAGCTCTTTAATGCATAATCTAAAAATATCATATTTCTACTTTTTTTGCATAAATACTTATTAGTCAATACATATTTGGCAAATGTTAAAAAAAACAAAAATTTTTTTAACGGTTGAACAAAAACATTCTTACCTTAATTCCTAGAAATTGTTAAAACCCTTTAACAATTATTCTTCATTCTAAAACAACACACATGAGAAAAAGTCTAACACTGTTAGCAATTGCATTGCTGTGGACATTATCCAGTATTGCGCAAACAGTGGTGGTTCAGGGTCAAGTTTCAGATGACCGGGGTCCTGTTCCTAATGCCACTATCCAAGAA
>JACVCQ010000289.1 GCA_016741945.1 Chitinophagaceae bacterium | reverse complement strand
GGTGTTTATCTTATCAATAACAGAGTTGTCCACGAAGCAAAGGGTGGTGGTTTAATGATCAGTGATCTCAATGAAAAATACTGGCAACCTAGGTTTAGAGGGGCTGGGAGAGTGGTGAAATAATTTCTGATATCAAAGTGAAAATATATCTGCGTACATCATGATCATCATGTCCAAAGGACTCCGGCGGAGACAATCTGCGTTCCATCCTCCTCACTAATCATAGAAATCCAAGGGTTTACAAAAAATCACCTAAATAAAGCCTGCACAGTTTCCTTCGTTTTTTGTAAAAGCACTACTTCTTTTCTTTCCAACATCTTGCTAAGTAAAGCTTCTTCATAGTGTCTGATGGTAAGTAATTGCAGATTTTTTTCTACTTGTACATCAAATAACAAGCCCGATTGCGCGGCAAATTGATCGGTCTTATCTTGTTTATCATCCATACAAATCTGCACACCAATAGCACCTGTTTGAATGAGGTTGGGTCTTACGCGAGTCTGCGCAAATATGGCATAGAGTTGTTGCATGGGTTCTTCTCCCATGAAAGAGAAATCCCTGCTTTTCAAATGAACAAGTATTTGTTTCTCTTTGATGACAAAAATCGGTGGTAATCCTTTGATATTTTTTTTGTGGATGATGGTACCCGGTAGAGAAGGATCCAGAAAGCATTTCACATACATCGGAATACCCTTGTTCTGTAAAGGTTTGATGGTTTTTGGGTGAATAACCTGTGCACCATAAAATGCCATTTCAATCACTTCATTGAAATTGAGTTCCTGGATCAATTGTGCTTCCGGAAATTGTTTAGGGTCGGCATTCATCACGCCTTCTACATCTTTCCAAATGGTTAGACTTTCTGCATTGAGCATATTTGCGAAAAGAGCAGCAGTATAATCACTGCCTTCACGTCCCAACGTAGTACTTTCATTTTCATCTGTTGATCCAATGAAACCCTGTGTTACGATGATGTTCATGCCAGCATCCACTGTCAACTGCCAACTATCTACTATTTTCTTTTCGGTAAATTCAATATCTACGCCTGCATCTCTGAAATTATCATCTGTGCGAAGAATATCACGAACATCCAGCCATTCGTTCAAAATATTTTCTTCATTTAAGAAATGACTGATGATAGCAGTACTCAATAATTCTCCTACACAGACTACCTGGTCATAATAGTAGTCGAACTCTCTTACTGGCTTATCATGTAATAACCATTCTACTTCTGTAAAAAAATCATGGAGTTTGGCAGCGCAACTATTGTACTGTTTCACCAGTAGGTATTTGGCAGTAGTGAGGTGTTGGTTTTTAATCACTTCAAAGAGTTGAAGTGCTTCCTCTTGCTTTCCGGCATAAAAAGCTTCTACTACTTTCTCCAATGCATTGGTGGTTTTACCCATGGCCGAAATGATCACCACCAGTGGTTCTTGCCGATATTGTTGAACTATGGATGCCAGATTTTTGATACGATTTACATTATTGACACTGGCACCACCGAATTTGAATACTTTCATGTATATAGCTATTCTGATGGCAAAACTACGGGTAAGCCCGGTGTAAACAACGGTCAAAATGGAAGGGTGTATAAGAAGTGTATAGTATTTGTTCCATTAGTTTAAACTTTCCTTGGGGATTTTATCATTCGAACAATTGTAATTTGGTATAGTTGTTGCGTACAGATGAAAAAACGAATGATATGCGTTATATCAAAACTCTCACAATTTTAATTGGCTTTATATCTTTTCCTTTGTTTTTGCTTTCCTGTAATCGGAAAATGGTTAGCTCCGATTCAACAAAATCAACTGCGCCTTCTTTTAGTGCTGCTGCCATGAACAGAGATATTTTATACCATGTCAATGAATACCGTAAACGTAAAGGGTTGGGCGCATTGAAGTTTGTGGAGGTTGCCAACGAACAAGCAGCTATTCATAGTAAGAATATGGCCTTAAAAAGAGCTGCATTTAGTCATGATGGATTTGAACAACGAATTGCAGTAGTGTCAAAAAGTATTGGTGCTGTAATGGGGGCTGCAGAGAATTTGGCATACGGAGAACTATCCGCAGAAGCAGTGGTAAAAGGATGGATCAACAGTCCGGGACATAAAAAGAATATTGAAGGCAATTATACTTTAACAGGAATAGGTACTTATCAGGATTCAAAAGGGGTGATTTATTTTACGCAGTTATTTATGCGACAATAAGTAATTTGAAAATGAGGGAATTTGATCCGCCTAGGCGGATTGAAAATGAAAAAACATAAGGTAATCGAGTTGTGTAATAAGTACACTTTTTGATTGGGTTCCATCAATTTTCAAATTTTCAATCCGTCTAGGCGGATCAAATTAAATATCTTCGTGCAAACGATTGCCCTTAGCTATGACAATAAACAGAAGAATCCTAACCCTGGATGAATTCACCCTGCAACAATTAAGACAGTTTCCCACAGCCACCGGCGAATTAAGTAGTTTATTAAGAGATATTGGTCTTGCCGCCAAACGTGTAAATGTAGAAGTCAATAAAGCCGGACTCGTCGATATCCTTGGCGATGCAGGAACCATCAATGTACAAGGTGAAGATGTGAAGAAGCTGGATATCTATGCCAACAATCAATTCATGGGTGTTTTACAGCATGGCATCAGTTGTGCCGGTATTGGAAGTGAAGAATTGGATGATTTTGTTGTGTTTGATGATGAAGTGAGTAACCAAAGCAAATATGTGGTGATGTTTGATCCACTCGATGGGAGTGGTAATATTGATGTGAATGTTTCGATCGGAACGATTTTCAGTGTCTATCGCAGGGTGAGTGAGAGAGGTAAGCCTTGTATTAAAGCAGATTTTTTACAACCCGGAAACAGACAAGTAGCTGCCGGTTATGTGATTTATGGTTCCAGTACCATGTTTGTGTATGCCACCCGCAGAGGTGTAAACGGATTTACTTTGGATCCTTCTATTGGAGAGTTTTGTTTGAGTCACCCTGATATCAAATGTCCGCCAACCGGTAAGTTTTATTCTGTTAATCACGGTAACTTTTTTCAATACGATGAAGGTGTTAGGAAATACATTGATGCCTGTCAGCGAAAAACCAAAGATACCGGTGGTCCCTATACACAAAGATATATCGGCAGTATGGTAGCAGATGTGCATCGCAATCTCATCAAAGGAGGCATCTTTATGTATCCCGGTACGATAGATAAACCAAAAGGTAAGTTGCGATTATTGTATGAATCCAATCCATTTGCGTTTATTCTTGAGGTTGCCGGTGGACGCGCTACCGATGGCAAACAGCGAATTCTAGATATACAACCCACCGAATTACACCAAAGAACACCTTTGTTTATTGGGAGTAGAGAGATGATGGATGAGCTGGAAAGCTATTTATAAGGAGGTAAAAACCTGCTACGAGCTTTGAGCCATGAGCTATGAGCTTTTATAAGCTGAATTTGAAGGATGAAATAGTCTGTTTGGGGATGTAAAACATAGCTTTTAACCAATTAAGCTTACAATACTATCACTCAATGCTCGCAGCTCGTGGCTCATAGCTCACAGCCTTTTTCCCACAGACAGGAACAAATCTTCAACTTCAAAATCGGAAATTCAATATTGAACATCTCCCTCTTCTTCTTATTTTGTGCAAAAAATGCTCCGTCTTTTTGCCATTTGTTTTTTTGTATTGATTTATTCTTTTTCTCAAGCACAACAACGTCTTGAGCCCGGACAGATGCACTATATCATCAATCCGAAACCCAATAATATTTTATATCGGGATACTTTATACAGGGGAAGCAAGCAATTTATGCAATTGTTCTACCGTACCCGCGATCAGCAATTGATTGATTTGTACCTGAAACACCAGTCCAATAAAGTAACCGGACAAATTTTAGGTGTGGCAGGAAGTTTTGCGATTATTTTCGGCATTAGAAATTTGTCGGAAGAAAATAAAAAAGGAACCGGATGGGCGATGATTGGTGGCGGTTTTGCTTCAATGATCAACGGGG
>JACVCQ010000288.1 GCA_016741945.1 Chitinophagaceae bacterium | reverse complement strand
ATTGTGGTTGTACACAATGACAGGAAGCTTTACCATGTTTTCTTTTTTAAGTTCAATGGCATCGGTAAAGCCTATGATATTGCTGTTTTTGCGAGGCGTTGCGGTTAGGTCAAGAATAAAGCAGGGATTCAGGTTTTTCAACATTTCAACACTTAAATCACTTTCGGCATTATGGCTTTCATCTACAATTACAATTGGATTCAGTTTTTGAATGACTTTCATCAAACTGATTTCTTCCTCTGATCCTACCAGGCTTTCAAATGATTGTAGATTCCCATTTTCCTGAAAAACTTTTCTGTCTTCTTTATTTTTAGCCCTTAAACTATCGAAACTCAATACAAAAATGTTGAGTTGTTCTTTTACACTTATGGGATTAAACCCATTTCCTTGTAATAGATTACTCTTATCAAAAATTCCCACCTTATTACCAAAGTGTATATTGAGCTTCTGGCGATAAGGGTGAACAGGGTTATGTAAGTTGTCAAAAGTTTGATCTAGGATAGTAATAGAGGGTACAAGCCATACAACAGCTTTTTCTTTATCAAAATGAAAAGCGTCGAAAATAGTTTTAATGGCATTACAGGCAATAAATGTTTTTCCTCCAGCCGTTGGAACCTTTATACAAACATGGGGTACTGCTGGAATGTTGTTTTTATAGGGCTCAATTACTTGCCCGGGAAAGGGTTGTAACGGTGTAAAAGGGTGTTCGGTCCAATGTTCATGAAAAGCCCCACGAAGATCTTTTACTTCTTGCAGTTTCTCAAGAAAGTGTTCCAGATTGGTTAATATATCTTGTTGGTACTTTTTGAGTTCCATAATGGCTGCTTAAAATTGAATGATGTCTCTGGGTATCTTTTTGAAAGTGATTCGATGCGATTGCATGAAACTTTTAGTAAGCACACAGTTATCTGCGTAAATGATATAGTTCTCAGCTTTTGTTTTAATAGTGCTTAAAAAGGAGTGATTGAGTGTGGTGATTGTTCCTTTTTCATACAGTAAGTAGTAGGCAGTATCATTATGAAGACCTAGGAAATGCTTATCTGCATGTTGATTGGGGGTGCTAATAGAGCTTCTTGTTTCAGAATAGTAGATATAGTTTTTGATGGAATCGATATTAGCGGATTCATTCAAGTATCCATCTTCTGTAAATATTCTTTCTCCTAATTCAAAATAGTCGAAAGAACCACCTAATCCTTCTTTATCGCTATATCCCTTAATTACTCTTTTTACTCTTTCAGCAGTGATACTATTAGCATAATCTTTCATTTCAATTAATATAAACTTACGACTACCGTTATCCTGTTTATTGAGATTTAAAACGGCATGAGCTGTGGTACCTGAACCTGCAAATGAGTCAAGAATTATATCATCCTCTTTTGTACAAGTTTTAATAATTTCTTTAATTAAATCAACAGATTTAGGTTGAGGGAAATCATTTTTATTTAATCCAGGAAATATTTCACCAAAACTTAGTTGACCCTTTTCTGTATAGAATTTTGAGTCACTCCAAATTGTAAATAATTTCTTAGTCACACTTTCTCCGTCATCGGACTTTGAATAGCTCTTTCTCGAAATCTTCCACTTACCTTTTATTTGCTTAGCAACTAATAAATGACTATCCAATTTTGATAGTTCTTTTCCCCACGTCCAGCAGCCTTCAAAGCCATCTGGCCATAGTGGAAGCACTTCAATGCTATAATTTTCATCTTTTATAGTTGATACTTTATACGAAATCGGATCTACATATAATGGATAATATAGGTTAGGACGATTTTCTTTACTAAATTCTCTGTGAGTATTTCTTAATTCAAGTAACCTGTAAGCACCTCCTTCATCTTTCAGTCTATATTCTTTTGATATTAAGTCGTCTGATTTCACGATGCTAAATGAGTCCTTAGGGAGTTTTGTTTTGCTGTAAATTGAAATATACTCATGGTTGGTGCTGAAATATTTATCTTGACTTCGACCCTTAGGATTACATAGCAAGGTTATTTGTGCTACAAAGCAATTTTCTCCAAAAATCTCATTCATTATACATCTGAGATGTGTAGTTTCATTTTCATCCAATGAAATAAAAATCGCCCCATCTTCCGCCAGTAGCTTGTGAAGTAATTGTAATCTCGGATACATCATACACAGCCATTTATCATGTCTGCTTAAATCTTCTCCTTCTTTTCCTACTACAGTATCTAACCATTTCTTAATTTTTGGGTCATTCACATTGTCATTGTACACCCAATTTTCATTGCCGGTATTATATGGAGGATCTATGTAAATGCATTTGATTTTACCCTCGTATTCAGGTAATAGTGCCTTTAGTGCTTCCAGATTGTCCCCATGAATAATCTTATTTCCTGAGTGGAGATTTTCATCTGTTTCTATACCATCTGAAAAACCATATTGATGCTTCAACTCCCGAACAGGAACATTCAGGTGATGACTCACCACCTTGTCTTTTCCTATCCATTGAAGCGTTGGCATTCGAATTGTCCTATTGCGTTAAATAACTGTCTTAAAAAGACAATATTAAACTAATATGACAATAATTATACTATAAATGATAGTTTTTGCACTATAAAGACAGAAACAAAAAAACATCTTTTTGACCTTTGGAAAGTGAAAAAAGCAATCGGTCAACGAATTAGGGAGCTAAGAAGAAGCAAAGATTATAGCCAAGAAAATATGGCTGCAGAACTTGACATCACCCCCGGTGCCTATGCTAAAATTGAACGTGGAGAAACGGACCCATCTGTTACTAGATTGATTCAGATTGCAGGTATATTGGAAGTGGATGTAGCTAGTTTTTTCAGAGAGTCCGTCACCCATGATTCAAATGCCGTTGCAGAATCCGTTGCACCATATAATACAGCAACAGTAACTCGTACTGAATTTAACAAGGTAGTAGAAGCGCTGAATAGTTTAAAAGCAGAACTAGAAATCATCCGCAAGCAGTTACCTACTCTTTAAACGTACTTCTCAAGTATAAATACGGTAGACTATTACTTGATTCTTGTCTCTTTGTTCTTGCAATCTCCTCTCATTTTATCTTCCCATTTTTAATGCTTTGTGGGAACAGAAAATGCCATTATAAAAATTCGAAACAGAAAAGTAGAGCTGAAGCTCACTTTTGAATATGCGGATCATATCATGCATAATTTTATGCATTACAATCCGCCTCATGATGTTTGTTTTTTAGATATACAGCGCATTGCAAAGGGTGCAGTCTTTCAAAACAAGAAGGGTAGAATCTGGTGCGGAGTGGCTCAGTTTAATGGTAAAAAATACCAAATTGTCATCATTTTAACTGCTAAGTTTGCTGTAGTAAAAACCTGCTATTATTACAAACATGCCTAAAAAACAAAAGCCCATATTAGAAAAAGAAGACTTTGTTATCGGATTATTCGGAGAAAAGTATCCTAAGAATTTTCGGTATAAAATTTCTACGGAATGGGAATTAGCTGAAGTAAAATGGTTGATCAGTGAAGGCGACTTTGACAGTATAGAGGATTATGAATTATTTACGACTAAGCTATTGTTAAATCAGCATACAAATTGACTTTGTCACTCATATTTTTAATTATAAAGCCTTTGATTAAAGTGGCTATATCTAATAAAAAACCTCAAAAAGTTAAAATGGTAAAAGGGGCGTTTGGTATCAAACTTCCTGAGAATTATCGTTTTAAATTGAAGGATAAAAATGAGCGTAAAGAAGTATTGTGGTTAATCAAAGAGGGTGTATTTAAAGACATTCGCGATTATGAAGAAACGATGACACGTTTGTTATTGGAGCCTTAATGATATTATTTTACTGCCATTGAAAACACAGAATCCCACAGAAGGGTTTTTTCAGTGCCCCTCAGTGCCTTCAGTGGCAATCAATTCCTTCAACAGAATTCTAACATTAAAATCTGAGCGACCGCCACTATCAATGCAGCACTGGCACCAAATTTGTTGTCAAATAAGTACATCCCCCTGAGTTATTATTTCGTTTATTGAAAAAAGGAGGGTTTATGTACATCAAGAGTCTGCAA
>JACVCQ010000287.1 GCA_016741945.1 Chitinophagaceae bacterium | reverse complement strand
TTTGTTAAAAAATGGATCCTTACTTAAAAAGGGCAAAATAAAAAGTTTAACACTGCTCATCGGCTTTAATGTATCGCTAATAGTGTACAATGCTTCATGATTTAGGGCATAGGTCAATAAAGAATCCGCTAGTCTTTTTTCTTCTTTATCCATATTCTTTAATCCATTAAATAAATAAGCACTTTTACCACAAGAAAAAAGCAATACTGCAGTGATGACAATTAGAGAATACTTAGGTATTTGATCTATACTCATGATTAAAATTGTTTAAGATAAGTGAGCTTTGTGATGAGGCTTTGATTATTAACAGGGGTTCCGCGAAAACTATTATCATTAAATACCAGATATAAAAAACTGAGAGGCGCAAACTCCCAACTTCCTCTTAAATTCCATCTACCCCTCTCATCGAAGCTATTGTATTGATAAAACCCATTTAACTGTAACCTCGGATTAGCTGCTAGTCTACAACCCACAGACCACAAACTAATATTCTCATTCACCCGATTAATACCCAGTTCACGCACCAGATTCAATTGATAATCACCTGTAAAAGTTATTTTCGGATGTGGTGCCATTCTCATGCCTAGATTCAGCTCTTTTAAACGACCGTCATAATAACTACCCCAGAAATAATTTATATTAAAAGAGATCTTTTTACTTGCATCAGAATTATAACGCAGTTGTTGTCTCGTAAAAGTATACTTCCCGGGTTTTACCTGAAATCCTAATGGGGAAAAGAAAAATTGTTCCCATGTAGGAATCACAGCATACTCCAACTGACTATTATCAAGAAAAATAATGTACACAGGAAATAGGTAAATATTCCCATTTTGAAATTTCATAGTTCTCGCATCCTGATATGTTTCAACGAGTACTCCGGGATCCCATCTTCTGATCAACTTAGCGGCTAACCCTTTTTGAGGTCTCCATATATAATAACCACCACCATTATTATACATTACATTTGTTGCAAAAGTAAAACCCATACCAGGCAAGTACTTTTCATTAATGTAGGTAGTCTTCCATTTCAAATAGTAATGATTCGGGGTATATTCAACCCAAAAATTTCCTGCGAAACCAAGACTATCATTGGTATTGTTTCTGGAAGCTGTTAAAAGATATTGAATGTTAAAGTCATCTTTAGGTCTTACAAACCCATCAACTGTAATGGTGGTATTATTTCTTTCGCTAAATCCTTTCCTACTGTCGGCCTCATCCAGCCTATGCGTTAACATGAAGCCTATATTACTTTGGGTACCATAATTTTTTAAATACCTCATCACACCAAAATTGGATGCTCCTTGAGTTGCAGTACCCTGTTGATGTACATATAATGCCGCCAATGTTCTTAACTGATTACGACTTGTATAACGAATACCAGCATCTATTGCAACTGGATCTGCATTGAATTGGGTATTAGATAAGCCAATCGCTCTGCTAAAAAAAGGCTTGAGCCCTCTAACATCTGCTCCTGCATATATGCCACTGTTTTCAAGAAAAAACTGCCTACGCTCGGGAAACAATACATTAAAACGTGTTAAATTATTCACGGCCATATCTACATCTGCTTGTGCAAAATCAGTGTTGAATGTTATATCCATAACTGATTCAGGATTGATCGCCCACTTAATCTCTCCACCTGTTTTAACAGAAGAACTTTTCACTTTCTCTCCTAAAGAATTGGCATTGCTATTGTACTGATACAAAGTATAAGGTTGCAAACGCAAATTGATACCCGTTGGTGGTAATTTCAGGCCTTTCAATTGAGCGGCATAAGTCATTCTGTAAGGGCTAAATGTTTGAGGGATGGCCGGAAAAACGGTTACCTCATAATCTCTTCTCGCCAATCGTGCTAGTGTTAATCCCCATGAGGCTGAATCAGATTTACTGTCGTAGCGTAATGCAGCAAACGGTATAGCAAATTCTGCATAATATCCACTATCAGTAATGTGTGTGCGTACTTTCCAAAGTGCATCCCAATTATTATCGCGAAATGAGTCATCAAAAGCCTGAAGGTCTCTTTGATTACCATAGGGCGTTGTCTGAAACGATACACAATAGCGTTTTAAATTTTGTGGATCTAACTGGATATAAAAAATATCATTCTCACCATAAATAAAATCACGTCTCAAATCCTGTACCCTCACTCCTTTTTTCCCCAAACTATCTTTGCAAAACACGCCGAAATAAATATTTTTTTGATCAAACAGAATTTTTACGGTAGTTGAATATAAATAAGATCCGCCCTGTCTTGGCTCCATTCTAAAAAAATCATCAATCGGATCCGCGATAGACCATACTTTCTCTGATAGTTTTCCATCGAGAACAATAGGCTCTGTAATTTCTTTTGCCATTACCTTGGGGGCATTCGGAGGAGGAGCAAAATTCAGATCTTGCGCATCCACCCAATTACTGAGCAGCAAAAGTGATAAACAGATCCATCTAAGTTGCCTCATGATACTACAATTAATGATCGTCTTTTAAAATTAATCAGACCAAGTAGATAGCAGACTAATCCAAAAGCAACTAACGGAAAAACCAACTCAAACCATTTCAACTTAGTTCTTTCTTCAAAAAAGGATACTGTAAAAGATGACCATTTTTCTTGTTCTACCGGTTGGTCACTAAATATTTTCGGGTAGAAATACAAGCGCTTATTTTCATGAAACTTCGCCGTACTATCCAGAAAGAGTAAGTGATTTCGTAAGCCTGCTTGACTGAGGTCTGTCAACTGAATTTGTGTATGTAATGTTGGCACGAATGCACTCAATTTAAGAGCTGCATTTTGTCGTTGCCATAATTTATAAAATAATTTTTTTCTGGTAGGTGCTGCATCATCATCTCCCATCTGTTGCATTGCATAATACCATAGCCATGAAAAGGCTTTTTCATCAGGAATACCATACTGTTCAAATTGAGGGTAGTGCTGATAAAAAGCCTTCATAGTGGAAGCCTTACTCATATCCCACTTTTCATGATAACCATCTCTCTGCTCCAATGCCAATTGCTGTGCTTCCGGAAGTGGATACATATAAATGATATAATTATTGATAGAAGCAGGCAATACTAATGTTAGGAATATCCATATACTTAACAGACTAACCGCATTGGTATTAGAATTCTGTTGCCATGATACCACCCAATAACCTATGGCAAACCATATTGACACATACAAATATGAAAGAACAATAAACGCAATTGTTTTTTCATTCCACTTAAGCGGCAAAGAAAAATAAGCGATAAAAAAAAGAAACATGAGCACCACAGTAATAGCAAGAAAACGAATCAGCAATTTGATCCACAATATTTTCATCGGCTTGCGACTTTGAATAAGCCATAACTTCAGGGTGCCTCTCTCTTTTTCTTCAGATAAAAGATTAAAGACAAAAGCTATAATTACCAGTGGAAATAAATAAATCACCACAAAACTGAGATCCAGATTACCTGCATAAAGTGCCGATGGATTATTCAAATCAGTATCATATCGTTGTGCTTCAAGATTTCTGATGTTAATACTTTGAATAGAACTATTAACATCACGTTGTCCTACAGATAATCCATTCAGTGGATCTGTTGTATTGACCAAAGCAAATTTGATGTAATACAAAAGCAATCCTATTTCGTTATTAAAATACTGTATGTTTCGATCAATATGCTCTTTCTGAAACTTTTCAATCCTACTAATATTATCAGCTTGCTTATTTAGATGCTGTTTACCTACGGCTATACTAAAACAACCAATTGAGAGAAGCAATAACAAAGACATCCAAGTAGACTTTGCTCTAAAAAACTGTTTGAACAAAATTGTAAACATGATTACTTCGCTTTCAATTTATTTGATAAAAATGCAATAACCATAACAAGGAAAAAGAGCCAACAAAGAAGGGATATCCAAGCAATGGATTGTTGCCTTACAATAGCAGTAAATGAAGAAAACTGATAATGAAAATCAGGTAATTCTTTCCAATGTTCTCTACTGATCACATAAGGATTATCCTCCGGCCCTGGTTTTTTATTGCTGATATACTTCATCTGTAATTCATTCATG
>JACVCQ010000286.1 GCA_016741945.1 Chitinophagaceae bacterium | reverse complement strand
TAGGGTTGAGCAGTAAATTTTAGGGCTAACTTAAAAAGACGCATTGGTCCTGTGTCCAGTATTGGGTTATATTGTTAGTAAGTTCTATGGTAGTAAGTTTATCACTGAACTCAAGAACATTGGTCGTGGTAAGGCTGTATTGGTTTTGCTGAGTATTTCTTGGGTAGCACTGCTTTTATTTGCGCTGGTTGCACCACCATGGAATATTCTTTTTCTGTTTGTTAATGGATTTCCATTAGGCATGATATGGGGCATCATTTTCTCTTTTGCAGAAGGGAGAAGAACCACCGATTTTATTGGTGCAACACTGGCCGTTAGTTTTATTTTTTCTTCCGGTTTTGTAAAGTTTGTGGCTAAGTGGTTAATGATCCATGTAGATGTGTCTGAAAAATGGCTTCCATTTATAACAGGTTTGATTTTTATGCTTCCTGTGGTATTGTTGATTCAATTACTTGAAAAGATTCCGCCACCCTCACAAATCGATAAAGAAAGCAGGATAGAACGAGAAGCCATGAGTGCGGAGAGTAGAAAAGCACTTTTTAAAAAATACAGTGGTGGCATCATTCTCCTCATCGTAGTATATGTGTTCCTGACAATATTCAGAGATATCCGAGACAATTTTGCAGCAGATATGTGGAGTGAACTCGGTTTTGCGAATGAACCGGGCGTTTTTACAAAAACCGAAATCCCTGTTACCATCTTTGTGCTGGTGCTGATCAGCATGATGATGTTGATCAAGAACAACCGAAAAGCTTTTATCATTACACACTATCTTATTATCGCCGGTTTTGCTTTAGCAGGAATCAGCTCTCTTATGTTTTCTCTGGGATGGTTAAGTCCATTCGCTTGGATGGTTTGTGTTGGACTCGGTCTATACATAGGCTACATACCTTTTAATTGTATACTTTTTGATAGGATGATTGCAGCTTTTGGCACTGCAGCCAATGTTGGATTTCTCATGTATCTCGCCGATTCATTTGGATATATGGGCAGTGTGGGTGTGATTGTTACAAAAACATTGTTCAGCATCAAATTGCAATGGACTGTTTTATACAGTATTGGCGTGATCTACATGTCGATAGCAGGAATTATTCTAACCGTATTTGCGATCATTTATTTCACTAAAAAATTTAAAACCCAAATCACTTATCATGCGTAAAAAAGCAATAGTTGTTGGGGCGGGTATTGTAGGACTTGCTGTTACAAGGGCTTTGTCTGAACAAGGAGTGGATGTTACAGTGATTGAACGTTCAGAAAAAGCAGTAGGCGCGTCTATCAGAAATTTCGGAATGGTTTGGCCTATCGGACAACCTAGTGGTAAAATGTACAACCGAGCTGTACGTTCAAGGGATATATGGAAAGAACTGGCAGACCAAGCCGGCATCTGGTATGATCCGTGTGGTAGTATGCACCTGGCTTATCATGCAGATGAATGGCAAGTGCTACAAGAACTTAAATTTCTATTCAGTCAGGAAAATAGACCCACTTTTTTGTGGTCAGCTGATATGATTGCGGATCGATTCCCCACCATTCAAACCAAGGGACTGAAAGGCGGACTTTTTAGCAAAGATGAATTGATCGTTGATCCACGAAAAGCGATCCATGCATTGCCTGATTTTTTCTCTGAACAATATCATATAAAATTTCTTTGGAAAAGTACTGTTACCGATCTAAAGACCAATTCCGTTAAGGTAAATGGTCAATGGATGGATACCGATATGGTATGGGTGTGCAGTGGTGCGGATTTTGAAACACTGTTTCCTGATTTGTTTTCTATGTTGGCGATCACAAAATGTAAGCTACAGATGATGCGCTTTATGCCTGCATCTGCAACGCCAAGAATAGGAACTGCAGTTTGTGGAGGATTGTCCTTGGCTCATTACCAATCATTCAAAGCTGCTTCCTCTTTGAAGGAGCTACACCAGCGATTTGAATCTGAAATGAAACCATACATTGCCCCTGCTATGCATGTAATGGTGTCTCAAAATCAATTAGGGGAATTAACCATTGGTGATTCACATGAATATGGGCATAGTTTTGATCCATTTGATCAATCATCGATCAATCAGTTGATCCTTGATTATTTGGCCACTTTTATGCATTGTGAGAATTGGAAATTGGTGGAAACTTGGAATGGTATCTATGCTAAGATGACCGATAACAGTACTGAAATATTTTTAAGTCCGGAAAAAGATGTGTTCATACTGAATGGGTTAGGTGGAGCCGGCATGACGCTTTCCTTTGGTTTAGCCGAACAAGTGGTTGCAAAAGTGCTCGAAAATGAAATTATTATTAAGTAATTGTTAACTGCTTCCTTTACCGGAATTGAAAGAGTAACATTGCCCTCCTTGATTGTTCACCTAACTGCTTTTTATGACTTCGATTGTAGATAAGAATGGTAACACCATTGGTTACATGTATTTAACCATCATTTTAGATGTGGAACAAAAGCAGGTGCTGGGATTATTACTCGGCAATTGTCTTTTTGGTCATGAGTCTGCTCCGGTAGGTAAATTTTTTAAAGACACTTTCAGAAAAAGTAACGGAGAGATATTAGCGCTTTTAGGTAAAGAGGTTTTCCCTGAAAAACCTGCGGATGAAAAAAGAATTTTAAGAGATGCTTGGGATCTGTTAAGTCGTGTGAAGGATCATACTTGTATGTGGGTAGAAGAAAAAAACAAGTGGTCAAATGAAGATTTGAGAAATTATTTACTACTTGGATTGGCGGAAGCGCAAATCGCATAAAAGGAAAGGCCTTCTCTTCTAATGAGTTCTATGAACTCAAAATAATACCTCACATTAGTTTCAACATGCTCAAATAGGTTCGCAATATGCGTGGTGAGATCGTTGCTCAGTTGGCAACCACCACCAGTTCACTCAGACCTTCCAATGAGCCCCTCATTCTACAACAAGCCTGGCAAAAATTAACCGGCGTCAAAAACCATCTCTGCACTTGGATCGAAGAAAAGAAACATTGGTCTGGGGATGAGTTTACTTCTTTTCTGCATTATCATGAGAGTGCTGCAGTGGCGGTGTAGCTGCTTAAGATTTTGAGAGTTTGATTTACGAAGTTTTTAAGGAATGATGCAGTGTTTGTGAGATGATTGATATTTAATCGATTGAAAGAGATTGCGTCGTTGAGTATATGTTAAAAAGTTCGTATATTTATGAGTTAACGGTAATTTTACTAGACGACACAAACAAAATGAAAGTTTATAAAACGGGACTTATTCTGACGACTTTAAGTTGGTTTGCTTGCTTAAATCCCTATTGGATAATATTTGCTGGACCTGTTTTTTTAATGGGACTTTTGATTATATGGTTCTCTAAGACCACGACAAAAAGAAAATTATTAACGACACTTTTACCACTACTACTTTGGTATCCTGGAATGCTTGCTTTCTTTTTCTTAGGCTCAAAGCATATGACACCAGAGACGTTTCTTGTTCCTAAAGACTTTAGAGGGCAAATCACGTTAATTTATAACGAGCCTTGCGGACAGACCGTTCCGAAAGTTGACGGTAGATTGATTTACAAAATACCTGACAATGGCGTTATGATATTAACAAACGAATTTGAGACTAGTATCATAGACCATGAGTATTATTTTGTTGATGATAATTGGAATAAAATTGAAAAAATACCTGAGCTTATCCAACAAGACTTTAACGAAGACTACACTCTTGAAAAAAACAAAAATGAGCCACCAAGAAACAAAGTAGGTTTATTTCTACTTGGGACAGGCAGTGGAAGCACTTTAAAAAACGAGAATTATAAATTTCATATGATGGCAGTTAATTCGTGGGACAGCCTTAGGGTTCAATATAATGGAGGAGTTCCAGATAAATTAATAGACAGTTTATTATTCCAATGCAGACAAAAGAAATAAAAACTACCACTAACATCGTATTGGCAATAGTGGGGCAGACAGATATAAAATCAACATTTCATTAGCTTAAGAGGTGGCAAAATAAAAAAGGTTACTCACAACCTTTCCACGTAAGGGTGTTGGCGCGCAAAACAGCTAAAAATTAGGCAAATCAAAAGGGT
>JACVCQ010000285.1 GCA_016741945.1 Chitinophagaceae bacterium | reverse complement strand
GGTTTATAGTAGATGCTTTATTGACTATGGACTATTAGCCATCAACCACTAGCTATAGACTATCCCCCATCACCTATATTTGCACCATGGAATCCTACATACACATCGGCCGATTTGTGGCAAGTTTTGGATTAAAAGGCGAAGTGATTTTACAGCATGCATTGGGTAAAAAAACAGCATTAAAAGATGTGAAAGTGATTTTTGTGGAAGAGCAAAAAGGAACTTATTTACCCTATTTTCTAGAGAGTTCTAAGGCCAAGGATCACGATGAAATATATGTGAAATTAGAAGGTATTGATACCAAAGAATCTGCATCCCGATTAAGTACCCGAAATGTATGGTTGAAAGATGCTGATTTTAGAAAATTAGCAGGTAAATCATCTCCGATCTCTCTCCTTGGATATACCGTAATAACTGATGAAGATGAAAATCTCGGTCCAGTTCAGGAAGTGATTGAACAGCCTCATCAAGTATTATTACGAATGGATTTGAACGGAAAAGAAGCACTCATCCCATTACATGCCGAATCACTCGACGGTATTGACCATGATCAAAAAGAAATCCATGTGGTGTTGCCGGATGGATTGTTGGATGTGTATAGGTAGCTGATAGTCCATAGCTTATGGTTTATAACATATTGCTCATAGTAGGAATAGATTTGCTATTTGCTATGAGCAATATGCAATCAGCTAACTGGCTATTTTCCCCGGATTAAAATACAGTACCTCTGCTCTTCTTTCCACTCCCGCTACTTGTAATGCTCTTTCGGCTTGAAGAATATGTCTGTATTGGTGTGCAATGAAGAACAAAAAAGTGTCGCCTAATTTTAACTTGATGAATTTGGCAATGGAAATTGGACAGCTTGCTTTGTTTAAGTCAATACTTATAGCTTCTTCCAATAGCTGAAGTAATTTTTCTTGCTGCTCAATGAATACAGCAATGACTTGGTGACTATTAGCATTGGAAACGGGATAATGATCTTTGGGCGAAGACATTTTTTTACTCAAAGAACCATCTTCTTTAGGCATCATTAATTGAGTGAAATAATTACCCAGCCAACCTGATTTAAAATGTATGGCTGACTTCCAGTTCTTTTTTCGAGCTTCTTGTATCGCCTTCTCCATCACCGGTAGATAATAACGACCATAACTGTTCAGGTGCTCTAAACATTGAGTAGCGCTCCATTTTTCAGGAGATTCTTTTAATGCAAACTGACTATGTTTAATCATCTGCCACTCACTAATGGCTTTGTTTAAAAAGGATTCTGTTTGCTCCTGTAATTCGTTGATCAGTGTGTTTGATAAATAAACTGGCATTGTTTTCTGTTTTTGTTACTGCAAAACTGCCGTTAGTGCAGGAGTTAAATCTTGGTCTGGACTAAGATTTTTGATACAATAGTTGACAGTGGATAGTTGACGGTTGACAGAAATAAGAGAAAGGTCTTCTTTTAAAATACAATCATTAAACAGCTGCCGCCCTCCTGTCAACTGTCAACTATCAACTGTACACTAAACCTACCCTCAACTCTCAATCCTCACATTTCCCAATAACTTACTAAAAGTAGTTGCATCGATACCTAAATAAGAAGCCAAATATTTATGGGGAATGAGTCTGAGCACATGTGGACTTCTCTTTAATAAAGTCTTGAATTTTTGTTCTGCCGAAAAACACTGCAGCTCTATCTGTCGCTCCAAAACCCCTGCAAGGGAAAAGCTGGTAGCTTTTCTGATCAGGGTTTCAAAATTATGATGACGTTTCATCAACTCATCTATCTGCTGATAACTGGTGCGAATGAACTCACTTTTTGTAAGGGTTTCAAAGAAGTATTTGGAAGGTGTTTGTGTAAGAAAAGAGTCGGCAACACCGGAAAAAGAAAACGGATACGTAAAAACAATCGTGGCTTCTTTTCCATCATCACCGGCATAAAAAGCTCTTTGAACACCTTCTGTAACAAAATATAAATATCGTTCCGTTTCATTCACATGTGTAAGCATGGTCTTTCTCTTAGCGGAGAAAGGTTGCCATATCACAGAAAAATCATCCCATTCTTCATCACTTAATGAATGGATCTTCGCACAGAATTTTTTGAGTTCTTGTATCGGATCTAAACTTGCTGACAAATGATGCTATTTATTCAGTATCCAATTTACAGCAGATTCTAATACAGGATCTTTTTTTTGTTTCTTATGTGGACTAATGATCTTTTTGAATAACAGGTTCTAAATCAAATCTATCTCCTATGAATTTAGCGACAACGACATAAAAGGGGGATAACTTATTTATCTTAGCATAAATATGGCAGTTCCTCAACGTTATATTGCCCATTTAGACCTCGACTCTTTTTTTGTAAGTGTTGAGATGTTAAATGATCCTTCTTTAAAAGGGAAAGCTGTTATTGTTGGAGGTTCACGCGACAGAGGCGTAGTTACCACTTGTAGTTATGAGGCAAGAAAATTTGGCGTAAGGAGTGCGATGCCTATGAAAACGGCTATGAAGTTATGTCCACATGCTATTTTGGTACGAGGTACTAGAGGAGAATACAGTCGTTATTCCAGATGGGTTACAGAAATCATAGCCGCAAAAGCACCTCTATTTGAAAAAGCTTCTATTGATGAGTTTTACATAGATTTAACAGGGATGGATAAATTCTTTGACCCTTTTCAATGGACAATTGATCTGCGAAAAGCGATCATGGAGCAAACGCAATTGCCCATCTCATTCGGATTGGCTTCCAATAAAATGGTAGCCAAAATAGCAACCGATGAAGCCAAGCCCAATGGTTATTTGTTTGTACAGCCCGGTAGGGAAAAAGATTTCTTAGCGCCATTACCTGTTAATAAGTTTTCTGGGGTAGGAGAGCAAACACTCAAGACTTTACAATCCATGGGCATTTATTTTATTAAAGACATCATCGTTACACCCATAGAAGTATTGGAAAAAAAATTAGGTAAGTGGGGTGTTGATCTTTGGCATAAAGCACATGGTATTCATCATGGAGAAGTGCATGCATACCATGAGGCAAAATCAATTTCAACAGAGAATACTTTTGAAGAAAATAAAACAGATGTAGATTTTCTTTTAAGTGAACTAGTTCGGATGACAGAAAAAGTGGCGCATGAATTAAGGCAAGATGAAAAATTAACGGGTTGTATATCGGTAAAAATTAGGTATCCTGATTTTGAAACAACATCTCGACAAACCACCATCGACTATACTTTCAGGGATGATGAGTTGATACCGGTAGCCATTGATCTATTTCATAAGCTATATCGAAAAGGGCAGCCGGTACGTTTATTGGGTGTACGTCTCAGCGAATTGACCCATCATGCAGTGCAGGGTAACCTGTTTGACGATTCAGAAAAAAAGAATGAACTTTATAAGGTTATCGATGATGTGAAGAATAAGTTTGGTAAGACAGCACTTAAAAAAGCAAGAACGGTACGTAAGCGCGAGTAGCATCACCTTCCCACGGTATTTTACAATCTTAAAATAATCTTTATGAGTCTCAGATTGGGCGATATCGCCCCAAACTTTACCGCTCAAACCACAGTGGGCGAAATTGATTTTTACAATTACTTAGGTGATGGATGGGGTGTTCTTTTTTCGCACCCTGCTGATTACACGCCGGTATGTACAACAGAGCTTGGAAAGACTGCATTACTCCAAGAAGAATTTGCCAAGCGAAATGTGAAAGTGTTGGCGTTGAGTGTTGATCCGCTTGATAAACACCATGGCTGGGTGAATGATATCAATGAAACACAAAATGTAACAGTGGGTTTTCCGATTATAGCGGATGCCGATAAAAGTATTGCGAATACTTATGGAATGATTCACCCCAATGCCTCAGAAACATTTACCGTTCGTTCCCTGTTTATCATTGGACCGGATAAAAAAGTGAAACTGATGATTACTTATCCTGCATCTACCGGTCGCAATTTTCATGAAGTATTAAGGGTTATTGATTCTTTGCAACTCACGGCAAATTATAGTGTGGCAACACCGGCCGACTGGAAAGATGGGGAAGATGTAATTGTGGTACCTGCGGTAAGT
>JACVCQ010000284.1 GCA_016741945.1 Chitinophagaceae bacterium | reverse complement strand
GGCAGTAACAGCAGCAGGCAGTGGTTGTATGGCAGCCCTGGATGCAGAAAGATACCTGACAGCGAAGGGACTGGCCTAGTCAATAATCAATAATCAATAATGAACAGATGAATGTTGAATGATATTCATTGCTTATCATCATTGAATATTCATCATTCGATATTCATTATTACCTATGTTTTCAATCCATCTACACCAAGTCATCATCCACGCTTACCATGGCCTCTATGCCGAAGAAAAGGTATTGGGTAATGATTTTCTGGTAGATGTATCTGTTGATTATCGTCCTTCCAAATATCCGATTACAAAAATTGAGGATACGATTGACTATGTTGCGGTGTATGACATAGTTAAAAAAAGAATGTCTATTGCAACTCCTTTATTAGAAACGGTGGCATCGGAGATCGCATTAGTCATTCTGGCACAATTTTCTCTAGCAGAAAGAGTGACCATTGCCATTAAAAAAATACATCCGCCGATTCCTACTTTTCAGGGTTCAACGGGTGTGTCGTTGATCATTCACCGAAAAGATATTCTATGAAAAGAGCACATATTGTACAACTGATTGGTTGTTGTTTATTGATAGTGCAGTGTTTTACAGCTCAGGCACAAGATATCAATGTACTATTCAAAGAAGCATCTAATTTTGAAAGGATTCAAAAAGAAAATGAAGCTTTAGAGAAATATAAACTGGTACTCACACAAGATCCGGCTAATTTGAAAGCCTTGGTAAAAGCTACAGAACTGAGTGCCTCCATAGGAGGTAGGCAACCGGATAAAAATAACAAACGTCTATACTATGAAACAGCATTATCCTATGCTAAAAAAGCTTGGCAGTCTGACAGCAATCATGCTGATGCCGCTTATGCCATGGCGATGATAGCAGGTAGAATGACAGATATTGAAACAGAGAATAAACAGATTGTTTCTTTTGTAAAAGACATCAAACTGTATGCTGATAAAGCTTTGAGCATTAATCCCGATCATGCAAAAGCCAATTACACATTGGGTAAATGGCATTATGAAATGGTGACATTATCTGGGTTGAAAAAAGCTGCGGTAAAATTATTTTATGGTGGATTGCCATCCGGTGATTTGGAAAAAGCAATCTTCTACATGGAAAAGTGTAAAACTTTAGAACCCTATTTTGCATTGAATTATTTAGATCTGGCAAAAGCATATAAAGAAGCCAGGCAACCTGCAAAAGCGATTGAAGTGCTCAATAAGCTGGTTAAATTGCCCGTGAGAACAGGAGATGATCCTGCTATCAAAGCTGAAGGGGCAAAAATGTTAGAAGCCATTCAATAAAATCTATAAAACAATCTCATGTCATTACTAGAACGTTTCACATCTGCTGTTGCCAATAGCAAAACATTGTCTGAGAAGCCGGATAATGAAACTTTATTACAACTGTATTCACTGTATAAGCAAGCTACTGAAGGTGATAATACAGAAACCGGTCCATCAAATCCCTTTGATTTCGTTGCTAAATTCAAACATGAGGCATGGGAGAAGTTAAAAGGAATGACCAAGGAAACAGCCATGGAGCAATATGCTGAGTTGGTTGAGAAATTGAAAGGTTAAAGAAAGAGGAGATGTATCCCCAATACATCTCCTCTTTCTTATCTATTTTGTTTTTCTTGTTTCTTATTTAATCAAGTATCCAATTCCAATACTCATATTGTTGAATGCTGTACCCAATGCACCCCCATAAACATTAAAAGCATTCGATTTGGTTTCATTGCCCGCACTGGAAGAGGTTTTCCCATGATCAAAACGAATACCTGCTAATGATCCCATATTAGCTGAAAATACCCATTTCTTTTTGGTCAGATATACGATACCAATTGTTACAGAAGCCCCTACACTAAAGTTATTTGCCTTATTGGTTGTTTGATTATTATTTTTTGAATCAAAGCGTGAAAAAACTGTTCCAAAAGTAAAGGGGAAACTAAGATATACTCTTTGCGCAAGTGGTGTTAAAATAGTGTGCCCGAAACCAAGGCCTACCGAATTTCTAATTTGTTTATTCTCAATATTACTAGCAGGGTTTTGCTTGGTCGTATTATGATTAAAAGTCAATGTCAAACTGTTGAACTTTCTATCAGATATAAATTTGGAAGCAGATATACTGAAACCTGTTCCAAAATTTGAATTAGATGCAGCGGAAGTAACACTACTGGTCTTATTTGTTGAAAGATCGATATAGCCGGTTAATAATTTATCATTTCGTTGAAATTGTGCATAACCGATACAGGAAATAAGTAACAAAGGAAGTAGCGTTAATTTTCTCATGTTTACTTTTTTTCAAAGAAAAGGAAATAATTGTCAACGCGGCGTAAATAAATTACTTTAACAAGAGATTAAAGCTATTTATAACTTTTGTTTTTTCCATTTGCCACTACTCATATACCAGAATGAAGGAATGAATAGTGTTGTCCAATAAAGCATCTCACTTGCCCATCCCCATTCAATAGATAACTGTAGTTTTTCCAGAACTATATATACGTATAAACAATACAGGATAATTGCTGCAATTTCACTAAACAGATTCACTTTTGTATTACCCGTACCGGTAACTGCATTCAACCAAATTACTGATACAGACATAAATACTAGCGCTACGGATACGATACGCATAACAGGAATAGCAGCTGTAATGAAGTCTTCTCCCTGACCATATACAGATAAGAAACTATGTGGAAATACATTCAATACTGTACATACAAATACGGCAAAACCCACGCTCCACAACATTATTTTCTTTACAAGTTCTGTCACGCGATCTTGTTTACCTTGTCCAATAATATTACTCACCATACTATTGGCAGTAGCTCCAAAAGCCCAGGTAAAACAGCCAAAGAATCCAAAAATATTACGCATCGTATTGGAGATAGCTAAATCTCTGGCTCCATGATGTTCGATTAGAATATAAAAGAATTCCCAACTGATGATGCTGATGGCAAACTGTAAAATCACCGGAAAGGATATGCGCAAGATCAATTTGATATTGGTCAAATCGTATTTTGTATTTTGAAACAGACTTAGGTTCTTGCTGATACCTTTTGCCTGAATGACAAAGAAGATCACAAATAACCCGGCCACTTCAGAAATAATAGAGGCATAAGCTGCACCGTTGAAGCCTAATTCCGGGAGACCTAACTTCCCATAGATAAATCCATAATCAAAATAAACATTGGTAATGGCTTCTGTTGCTGTACCAATGATCAGGTAGCGACTTTGGTTGGTGCCCACCAATAAGGCATTACGCATTTGATACACATACAAAAAGGGAAGACCTAAAATACGGATATTCAAAAACGATACGGCCATTTCTACACGCTCCTGATCCTGTAATGCATATTGAAATAAAATAGGGGCAAAAAACCAGGTAATCAATATGCCTAAAACTGCCAATACCAATGAAATGCGTATACCCTGAAAAAACAAATTACCAATTTGATCAATACGGTTTTCACCGGCCCTGCGTGAGATTAAAGCTTGTAAGCCATTATTCAGTCCCTGTCCAATCACCGCAAAAATCAAATAATACACACCGGTGATTCCTGCCACTCCCAATTCCTGCTGACCTAAGCCACTCAGGAAAATATTATTGGTGATAAAATTGATTTGCGGAACAATGATGGAAGCAGTAATGGGTAAGGCAATAGTCAATATCTGCCGATGGCTGATTGATACCTGTAAACTCATATTGCTTTTCCCGATTTCCATAAATGCGGGCAAAGCTACAATAATAACCCATGTACAAATCAGGGGCTTTTTTTATATCATTGCAATCAATATCGATTGTATGGCAAGAAAAACAATGGCATTTTATTCAGCATCACCGATCGTAATTGAGGCCGACGAAAAATTACGTGTGGAAATCGGTTCAAATTATGTTGTTTGTTCCATTGTAGCACCTCAAAAACTATTGTCGTTTGAATTCTTTGAGCTGGACAACGATATCAATGACTGGAGCGATATTTTTTTTGAAATCAAACATAATTCTCAGATTTTGGATAAGAATACCGGAACTGTAGATATTGTTTATAAT
>JACVCQ010000283.1 GCA_016741945.1 Chitinophagaceae bacterium | reverse complement strand
CAATAACAATGACAATAATAAATGGTTGTGCAGCGTTACGACCATGTTTTGCATCTTGTACATAATTGTTGGCACGGTGCTTGAAATGAAAGTAGTATTAAAATAAACCTTATGAAGAAATTATTCGTAGCAGCTATTATGTTATTTGGTACCATTCACCTCGTGAATGCTCAAGGTGCTCGTGCAGGGGTAAAACTAGGAACGAACCTGAATAAGATATCTGGCCAGTCTTTTAAAGACGGATTTGACTTATCTTATCATGTAGGGGGCTTTTTAGAGCTGGATATTAATAGAAAATGGGGTATTCAACCTGAAGTGCTTTGGAGCCAAACAAGTACTAAGCGTACAAATTTTAATGCTATTTACCCAACAGAAATTAACCCATTCAATAACAATCAGAAAATTAAACTTGATTATTTAGCTATTCCTATTTTATTACGCTATTCTGTTGCAGGAATCCTTACGTTGAATGTAGGTCCTCAGTTTGGTATATTATTGAATCAGGATAAGACTTTACTTCAAAATGGTGAGTCTGCTTTCAAATCCGGAGATTTTTCCATGGTAGCCGGAGGTCAACTGAACTTTAAGTTCCTGCGTATATACGGTAGATATAATATCGGATTACAAAATATCAACGATATCGATAATAAAGATAAGTGGACTAACCAGCAAATTCAGCTGGGTTTAGGTTTACGGTTTTAAGATCCAATATCCATCAGGATTTTAAAACAGGGTAACCATTCTTTCCCTTGAAAGTTGGTTACCTTTTTTATGTCTTTATTTTGAATGATTTTTTAACTAGCAGGATCTTTTGTTTAAAAGATACCAGTTCCTTCAATTGCATTTGGATGAAACCATTGTCTTCTAATTTGCCAATAACTGTATTCATTTCTGCAAAACTTTCATATACCATTTTTCTGAAAGGATTTTGATAATCTTTAGATCTTGATTCATGAATACCTTTAGTCATCCACTCTTTTACAGTTATAGTATGGTCTAATAACTGTTTGAGTAGTTGTGGGGTTAATTTGCGAAGTGAAAGTTCTTCAATTTCTTCTAAAGCGGCTAATGCATGTAATGCTTTTTGTTTGTAGTATCGACTTCCCATTTGTTGATATGCTTGATGAACATCTTCCCACGATTTTATTTTCCCAGTTTTAATCTTTTCTTTTAATTGTATAAGTTCAAGTTTAGGAATGAGTTGTCCACCCAGATTCACCCATTCATTCCTACTATTTTTATTAGGAATTATTTTTTGAATGCCTTCAATTGTACGTATTTGTTGATCTTGTATCATGTCAACCAAATGTAATATGCCATAGTATCGAATCAAATCTCTAAATAAATGATAAGCAGTTCTGGTTTTTAATAAGATTACTTTTCTCTTACTGTTTTCAAAACCATCTACGGTTATTTCTAGTTGGTCTACGATTTTATCTGCACTGAGGAGTAATTGTTTTCCGGTTATTATCGCTTCTTCACGCGTCAGTGGTTTCCGGCTACTGTGTTGGGCTTTATGATAAGCATGTCCAGTAGCTTCTTCCATGATGTTAAGTGCTGTAAACATTTCGTTGATAGTATCTGGAGCGAGATAGTCGTATTCAATTAGTTGTACACGTTCTGTTCGTTTATCTCTGTCTACATATTTCCAAGCATTTCTGGCCAATGCATACATGTTATACAAAAACCAATATCCGGGCATGACCAATAGTTGATCATTACTTACATCATTACTTACTAATGAGAAGGGTATTTTTATGTATAGCTCCGCAGGATAATCGCCTTTGGTCAGAATCGTAAAACCTGTAAAAACAGAATTGTGTTTCAGGCTCACACATAATCCCGGCCAGAATCCACGTCCCATGATAATTTCACCATCTGCACCCCTGCTATTATGATTAGACCCAATCGTGGCACCGGCAGCAATATTACTTTGTCCCATCACCAGTGCAGCACATAGAAAGGAATTATTATGATGTTGTTCATGAGCCGGAAAGATCAAAGAATTCAATACTTCACAACAAGAGATGGTGGCATTGTGTCCTAGATATGAGTTGATCAATCTGGCTCCATATTTCAATTGTGAATGAGAAGCCATAATGAAACGAACAGCTTTTACACCATAAAACATTTTACAGCCAAAGCCAATGATGCCATTTACAGCTTCACATCCTTCACCAATTTGCGTTCTGCCTTCTTCTCCTGAGTTAATTGTCAGATTTTTTAACTTATTGGCGCCTTTGATATATGCATCTGTTCCAATCCATACATCTTTTATGATACTACAGTTTTTGATCACAGTTCTGTCACCAATCTTTCCATAGTAACCTCTTTTGTTGTCAAAGCGTGCTTCGTTAAATTCTCTGAACTTATCTTGTAGCACTTTATCATCCTTATCCCTACTCCACAACAAAGCGTCTCCAGCTAACATGCCATTAAAAGGCAATACCCTTCTACCTGTATTTTCATTACAGATTTCCATCCATATTCTTACATCTTCAGATTCTCCTTCTTTAATGATGCCATTCCCGAATTTAGCATGATTGGTTGATACCAGTTCATTGACATTCGTAATGATCACCTCACTTCCTATGATATAATGCGATAAATAATTGACATTATCAATACATACATTATCACCAAAGTCACAACTAATAATAGTGGAGTTGTACAAGCCAACCGGCACTTTTAAATCACTGAAGCCCAAACAAAATGGTTCCAGCTTACCAATACGAACCAATCCAAAGAATTTGCAATTTTTTACTAATTCAGGATTGAAAGCATCTGATACCAATATTTTATTCCAGTCATCGCTTGTATTTCGGTTTCTTACCAAAACCTCAATTTCATAAGCATTTAATGTACGATACACAATACCATTACGATTTTGCATATTGCGTAAGTAATACTCATCCTTTCCTTTTGGCAAGAAAGGCGCAGATACAAAATGATAACCCAAAGAAGATAGTGGGGTTTTTAATATAGTATTCTGTGGCATGTTGAAAATGATTTGTCTTTACTGCTGTTCCATATTTCATGAAAATGGCATTATACTCTTTTATTCAACCGTTACACTCTTGGCAAGATTTCTTGGCTTATCTACATCCAGCCCTTTTTCAACACCCACATAATAGCTCAATAATTGCAGTGGTATACAACTTAACAATGGTGCAATCACTTCATCAGTATCCGGAACAAACATTACATCATCTGCCATACCGGGAATGATCTCATCATTTTGTGTTGCAACTGCAATTACCATTCCTTTTCTTGCCTTGATCTCCTGAACATTAGAAACGATTTTCTCATAATAGGAATCTTTCGTTGCTACAAATACTACCGGTAGTTTTTCATCCACCAATGCAATTGGACCATGTTTCATTTCTGCTGCTGGATATCCTTCTGCATGGATATAAGAAATCTCTTTTAATTTTAAGGCGCCTTCTAATGCAACAGGGAAATTGTATCCACGTCCCAGGAAAAGGAAATCACTAGCATTTTTATATTTTGCAGCAATACGTTGAATGTTCGATGTATTGGCGAGAATTTCTTTTACTTTTTCAGGAATCGCTTCCAATTCTTTCATTAGACCTAGATAACGTTTTTCATCAATGGTCCCTTTTGCATAACCAATTTTTAATGCCATCATTGTAAGAACAGCCAGTTGTCCGGTAAAGGCTTTGGTACTTGCTACACCAATTTCTGGTCCGGCATGTGTATAGGCGCCGGCATGACTCAGTCTGGCGATACTACTACCCACGGCATTTACAACACCAAAAATGAATGCCCCTTTTTCTTTGGCGCTTTCCAATGCTACTAATGTATCTGCTGTTTCACCACTTTGTGAAATAGCAATGATAACATCTCCTTTATTGACAACAGGATTTCTGTACCTGAATTCAGATGCGTATTCAACTTCGACAGGAATACGACATAATTCTTCCATCTGGTATTCAGCGATCAAGCCCGCATGCCAGCTGGTTCCACAGGCAACAATTAAGATACGCTGTGCATTTTTTAATGCTTCAATATGGTTATCTACACCACTCATGATAATTTTTCCTGTTTGG
>JACVCQ010000282.1 GCA_016741945.1 Chitinophagaceae bacterium | reverse complement strand
CTCCTCATTCTTCTTTAATTGGATTTTCATGTATATAGGTGAGTTTTTGAAGTAATACTTTTTCAGAATAAAGATCAATGCTTAGACTATTTCTTTCCCATACTTGAAATTTTCTATCAGCAGCATTTACTTTTAACAATGATAATTTTGTGTCATCATTCATACGCATAAACCATAATATACTGCGAGCCGTAAATTTCAGGAAGTCTCTTTGAAAATTATTTTTATGGATACCATCATGTAACTGCCAAATTAGGTGTATATGATTTGGCATGATTACAAATGCATAAATATTGACTTGTTCAAGTTCTATTCTTTTTTTAAGAGATTCAATGACGATATCTTTATGATAATCATTTTTTAATAATGGTATCCAATTGTAATTTGTAATTGTAATGAATTGTGGGTAATGGTCAAATCGAATCATGTTATGCGATTTTTGTTGTTGGTCAGGCGACCAACAACGGCGAGAGTTCTATTCTTTTTTTGAGAGATTCAATGATGATATCTTTATGATAATCATTTTTTAATAATGGTATCCCATTGTAATTGGTAATTGTAATGAATTGTGGGTAATGGTCAAATTGAATCATATTGTGTGATTTTGTTGTTGGTCAGGCGACCAACAACGGCGAGCATCTACTTTCATTCCGGAATCCATTTTTTGTGGCTCTTACACTTATGGCTTTTACTTTTATTGCATGTCAAAAAACATCGTCTTTGAGCGGTGAATTAAAAGCTAAACAGGCCGAGGTAACCTTTTACAACAATACTGATCAACTGAATCCCACATTGACTGCATTGGTAAATTCATTTAAAACTCAACCGGTGTTTAGTAGTCAACTTGCAGCGTTCATTGAAAAAAATGGCGTACCTGTTTGGGACAAAACTATTTATTCTCTAGGGGGTGAAGCAAATACTGGTTCTGCTGAAGTCAAATCGAATGGCATTGGAACGTTTTCGACCACTGGCGGGGTTTCTGACACTAGTAAAGGACTATTTCTTATTCCGTTAAAATCGCAGAAAACGGGAGATGTTCAATCATATATTACTGCATATAAACATAACGACAGTAATTACTCCTATCGACTATATAATAAAGATTCACTCGATAGGATTCGGCCGGTAAAAGACACTGTTAAATCACTTTTGACAGCTACGGAAGCTATCTTTGCGGTTTTTGAAAAATCAATTAATAATAAAGACTCTATAAATATTTCGGGAACGACAATTCGAAATGCCTCATTAAAATTTGGCAAATCACAAGCATCAAATAACAAAAAATCAAATTGGAATAATGTCAAAAGTAATACTATTTGTATTACCACTATTACTATTACAATTTATTACGAGGAAGTTATGTTTTCATATCCGTATGGTCCACCAGTTTATAGAGTTTCATCTATTGAGGTGAGTACGAGTGTAAGTTGCTTTGGGCCTGAGGAAGTTCAGGAAATGCAACCAGACATGGGCGGCGGGGGAGGTAATTGGTGGGAATATGGAACCGGATGGCCTTGGAATATTGCCTTTGGTGATACTCAGGGAGATGATCCTTGGGCATTTTGGTGGACTGGATATAGCCTTCCATACGATCCCTATTCTCCTGAAAATCTAAATGCGTTTGCCAACAGCTTAGGCCGTTATTGGGAAGATCCAAGTTATGATAATGTGCCTTTTCCCGCATATGATCCGAATGTTGATGGCCCCTATAATTCCGAAGGGTACAGAAAAATGGAGGAATATATCAGTATTCTGGCGGAACGGTACAAAATTATACAAACGACAATGGCGGAAAATATGCGATATTTACTAGTACGAGTGGAGTAGAAACTAAATTTCCCGGTGCAACAATTACCAATTTTGGAGTTGTGGATGGGGCTGGTATAACAACACCAAATGGCGGAATACGTATGTCTTCAGTATATGGATTAAGTGGTTTACAACATGAATATGGACATTATTTGCAGGCACAGCAACTTGGAACCTTGTATTATTTTAGCACTATTGCTCCTGCAAGTTTATATAGTGCGCTTTACAGTTCAAACCATCATTCATTTTGGACCGAAGTAGATGCAAATCGACGAGCAACAGCCTTTTTTGGTCCCACTTCCGCAATTGCATTAGATAGTAATTACCCAAAATAATTTATGCATGAAAAAATTAGTGATATATATTTTATTTTTATTTATTCAATCATGCGCAATGGACTATGCTTGTACATCAGATATTGTAAACAAATCGAAGAAGGATGTAACTATCTTCATTGTGTATGATCGAAAAAAATTGGATAGTATATATAATTTCAAGGAGGAAAATTACCTAAAGCACTTACAAAATTTAAATGAAGGATCAGGATTGCCATTTAAATTTGATACACTTACTTTAACCAGCCAATTTACATTAACAACTAATGCAAGACTTAGGGTCAATTTTACTGCAGGTGGAGCGAATATTATTCCAAATTATTCTTTAATAAATAAAATAGAAATAAAAGATAACGAGTCAATTAAAACTTATGATCATTCTTCTCTGGATACATTATTTAAACGGATAAATAATGCGGTTTGGGAATTTCAAATAAATTAAAATTTCAAAAAATATCTAGCTTATTATCAACACCCAAATTAAATGATTCGGGTGTTTTTGAATATTATTGGCAGACATTCAATTAAACGCCGAATACTCTTCGATAAATTCTCTTTCAAATTTAATACCTCTAATATGGCAATATTGGTGCGAGTTAACTTTTGGAAAGTTCCGAAACTTTCCAAAAGTTTAACCCGCCAAACCTTCCCGATCCAAACTTCTATAATGAATCGCTTCCGCCAAATGCTCAGGCTGTATATCAGAGCTATCCGCTAAATCTGCAATGGTTCTACTCACTTTTAAAATACGATCGTAAGCACGTGCACTCAGGTTCAATTTTTCCATCGCACGCTTCAATAAATTTTCTCCCACACTGCTGATCCTGCAAATTTCTCTGAGCTGTTTACTACTCATTTGTGCATTGGCATAGACGCCATTTTCTCCATTGTAGCGATTTGATTGTATCTCTCTAGCTTTGATGACACGTTCACGAATGCTTGCAGAGTTTTCTCCTTGTTGTTGATTACTGAGTTCACTAAATGCAACGGGGGTTACTTCTACATGTAAATCGATCCTATCTAATAATGGACCGGATACCTTGTTTAAATATTTCTGCACAATACCCGGTCCACAGGTACATTCTTTTTCGGGATGGTTATAGTATCCACAAGGGCAAGGATTCATTGAGGCGATCAACATGAAATTTGCAGGAAAATCAAGCGCAATTTTAGCGCGTGAAATGGTGACACGTCTTTCTTCCATGGGTTGACGCATCACTTCCAAAACTGTTCTTTTAAATTCAGGTAGCTCATCTAAAAATAAGACCCCGTTATGCGCTAATGATATTTCACCGGGCTGAGGAACACCACCACCACCCACCAATGCCACATCACTAATCGTATGATGCGGCGACCTGAATGGACGCTTACTGATCAATGAACTATTCTCCGGTAATTTACCGGCCACACTATGAATCTTTGTTGTTTCTAATGCTTCCTGTAAACTTAGTGGAGGTAAAATAGTTGGTAAACGCTTAGCCAACATGGTTTTACCTGCACCAGGTGGACCAATTAAAATAGCGTTGTGTCCGCCTGCTGCGGCAATTTCTAAAGCGCGTTTGATGTTTTCTTGTCCTTTTACATCCGTGAAATCAAATTCAAATTGATATTGATCGCCAAAAAATTCTTCTCGTGTATTGACGATCACAGGTTGTAAACTGTTTTCATCTGCAAAGAATGCCACCACTTCATCCAAATGTTCTACACCATATACATTCAAGTTGTTCACCATGCCGGCTTCACGTGCATTCGCTTTGGGAACGATCAATCCTTTGAAACCTTCTTTTCTTGCTTGAATGGCGATGGGTAAAGCGCCCTTTATGGGTTGAATACTTCCATCCAAACTTAGTTCTCCCATGATCACATATTCTTTCAATGCCTCAACATTTTCTATTTCCTCACTCCGGCCCAATTTCCCAATTGCAATGGTCAGTTAAAAGA
>JACVCQ010000281.1 GCA_016741945.1 Chitinophagaceae bacterium | reverse complement strand
GGATGATACCCCATGGGTTCCATCAGGATTTTCCAACGAAGGGCACGAAATAAGTGACTGGCAATGAGGATCACAAAGACCGGAATCAATAACCAATAATTGGCATCTCGTAAACTGTTTCTAAATTCATCCCATTTATCATCCGGTATCTGTCTCAAACTCCACCACACCAGAAATAACCCTAATCCCAAAAACAGGGTAAACTTACCAATGGAGAGGAGTTGTTTCTTCATACCGTGTATTCGTGAAATGTAAATTACGAAATTCCCGAAGCGCTTACATGCCTATAGTTTATTGCCCTCTTTAGGGAATACTACCCATGGCTTAAAAGATTTAGCTGCTTCAAAATCCATAGTAGCATAAGAAATAATAACCACCAAATCACCAACCGCGCCTTTACGTGCGGCCGGTCCATTCAAACATACAATACCACTACCACGTTTACCTTTAATGATATAAGTCTCCAATCTCTCACCGTTATTGACGTTCACCACCTGAATTTTTTCATGTTCAATAAAATTGGCAGCATCCATCAAGTCCTCATCTAGCGTAAGACTACCTACATAATGAAGATTGGCTTCCGTGATAACCGCACGGTGTATTTTCGATTTAAGTACTTCTATTTGCATCATGCGCGCAAAAATAGTTAGTTCATATTGATATCTGTATGTTGATTATGTGAGAGGTATGTTATCGATTAATCTCACTCCGGAAAGAAATGCCGCTGCCAGCACTACCAATGCTGTTTCGCCATCCCATACATCTATTGGTTCCAGCGTTTTGGCGTTGGCAATACTGATATAGTCTATTTTATCAAAACCTATTTCTAACAAATCAGCGGTTACTTGATTGCATAATGACTCAATATTACCGGGTTGGAGTTGTGATTTGATATGTTTCAATCCTGTATATATTGCAGCAGCTTTTGCTCTATCCTGCTCAGTTAAACGCAAATTCCGGCTACTCATGGCCAATCCACTGGTTTCACGCATAGTGGGCACAATATATAGTTGAATGGCATATTGCTTAAGGCGAATCAATCTTTCAATAACCATGCATTGCTGATAATCTTTTTGTCCCAAAAACAGGATAGTGGGCATCACAATGGCTAATAACCGATCTACCACCTGACAAACCCCCTGAAAATGTCCGGGTCTGTATTTTCCTTCCAATAGGGTCTCCAAAGAACCCAATTCATAATGAAGTGGTGTATAATTCTGTGGATATATCTCTTGTACTTCTGGCAAAAACAAAATATCGCAGGCAGATTTTTCCAATAAAAAAATATCCTGATCAATCGTTTTTGGATATTGTAGATAGTCCTGCGGGTCATTAAACTGGCTGGGGTTTACAAAAATGCTGCAAACTACCAGCCGGTTTCTTTCTTTAGCCGCTCGAACCAAAGAAAGATGCCCTTCATGAAGTGCGCCCATGGTAGGTACAAAACCAATTGAAATACCTTCAGCAGTCTTTTTAATTAAATATTTTTTTAATTCGTCTCCTTTTTTGAATAGGATCATAGGGGTAGATTGTGGTCAATTCTCTATACTCGTACGGTTCTGTTTATTTTATGTACCTTTGCCCACTTATTTTACGAGTCCCGCAAAAAAACGGTGCAAGGATGTCAACAAAGAAAAGAATTTTATTCATAGCCACAGAAATGTCTCCCTACCTCGAGCTGACAGAGTTTGCTGAGGTCATCAATAAACTGGCTATCAAGAGTAATGATGGAGGTCTGGAAGTCAGATGTATCATGCCCCGCTTTGGTGTAATCAATGAAAGAAGACATCGTTTACACGAAGTGGTTCGACTTTCCGGCATCAATGTATCGGTTGATAATGATGATTACCCTCTTCAAATTAAAGTAGCTTCTCTACCCAATGCACGTTTACAAGTGTATTTTTTGGAAAATGAAGACTTCTTCAAGCGTAAGCAGATCTTTCATGATGATGAAGAAAAATGGTTTGATGATAATGCGCTTCGTACCGTTTTCTTCTGTAAAGGAGCATTAGAAACCGTAAAGAAATTTGGCTGGCCTCCGGATATCATTCATTGTAGTGGCTGGATGACAGGATTAATTCCGGCTTATATCAAAACCGCTTATAAGAAGGAGCCCGTATTTGGAAATAGTAAAGTGATTTTTACCATCGGCGAAAACACTTTTAAAGATAAATTGGGGGGTGACTTCCTGAAACAGGCTGTTATCAATGCCAATGTTAAAGACAAAGATCTTGAACCTTTTAAAGAAGCTAATAATACCGCATTGTTCAGAGGTGGTGCCAGTTATGCTGATGCCATCACTTTTGGTGCAGAAAAAATTGATAAAAAACTCACAGAAGAATTCGCAAAAGTGAAAGGTAAAAAGGTAGTTCCTTTCAAAGGATGGGATTCTGATTTAACAGAGTATTTAGAATTGTACAACGACCTTGCGGGTAAGTAATCAACAACTCATGCGTTTATTTTCGACACTGCGTAATACATTCATTTTCTGTATTATATCTGGATTTTTACTGACGGGTTGTACCCGGATTACTTCTACTGAACTGGGGGGCGGATTGATACCTCCCATCGATGGAGTACTTACAAAAGATACCCTACTGAATATATTTACAGATACCTATGAAGAGCTGGATACTGCAAGAATTTATAGATCTGATGAACAAATCATTGGTGCCATCACGAATGATCCTTTGTTTGGAAAAACAACAGCATCGCTTTATTTTGAAGTAACTCCACCGGTTAGTCCTTTTTTCATTCCAGGAAATAAAGACAGTGTGGTGGTAGATTCAGCCGTACTCATCCTTAGCTATAAAGGGTTATTTGGCGATTCAACACAACCTTTACGTATCACTGTATCAGAAATCGCTCAGAGTTCAAGACTTAACAGAAGCAGATTCTATCCTGTTAATTATCCCGCTGCAACACCTATTAATCTGGCAGGTCCTCTTGCCAATCCTATTACAATTACACCCCTTACCTTGGATGATTCAGTCAAAAACAGATTTGAAAATGCCAATAATCAATTACGTATTCGTTTAAGAAATGATGTAGCATTACGGTTTATCAAGCAGTACGATTCTACGAATGCCTATAGAAATGATTCTGTTTTCAGGACCTTTTTTGCCGGCTTCGCACTCACAGTTGATCAGTCAGCACCCGCGAATGCTTTGATACGTCTTAATTTGACAGATACCAATACAAAGTTTGCGCTCTATTACAGTTCAAGCTCTACCGGTGCTACTAAAAGAGATACATCGGTTTCTTATCTTTCATTCAACAGTCTTGTCACCACAGCTGCCAATTTTATTACACGTAACCGTTCCGGTAGTCAAATGGCCAATTTTGTGAATACCGGTACAACCCCCAAATCAGATTCTCTTCTTTTTATTCAAACATCCCCGGGTTCTTTTGCCAGAATCAGGGTGCCGGGTTTGGCCGGACTTAGTAATCGCATCATCCACCGGGCTGAACTAATTGCAGAACAAGTACCTGATGATGCCAATCTGTTAACCATTGATCAGCAAATGAGCGTACCCCGCTATTTGTTATTGACCGCATATAACCCCCTGACGAACGGTAAGTATAATGTGCCCAACGATTATATATTCTCACCCAATGAGGGGCCGAATATCCGCGATTTTGGTGGATCGGTTTTCTTCAAAACCACTCAAGGATATAATCGTGTAGCTTCTTATAGTTTCAACTTGAGTAGATATGTGCAAGGAATCGTCTCTAGGGGCGACAGTTCTTTTGTATTACAGTTATCTGCCCCAGTCAATGATTCTGTTTTCTATCGAAATCCTTACCCACAAATGGGCCCATTAACCCCATTATACCTAAATCCTAGCGTTGGTAATAATGCTGCAATTGGAAGGGTAAGACTGGGTGGTGGTACCCATTCTCGTTTCAGAATGCGTTTGCGTATTGTATTTTCCCGAATTTAATCGACACTAGTTTTTTATATTTGCACCCATTAAAAATCATTTATGCCTTATTTATTTACTTCTGAGAGCGTATCTGAAGGACATCCGGATAAAGTGGCTGACCAGATATCTGATGCCTTGATCGATAATTTTTTGGCTTTTGACGCACAGTCTAAAGTGGCTTGTGAAACATTGGTGACTACGGGACAAGTAGTATTGGCC
>JACVCQ010000280.1 GCA_016741945.1 Chitinophagaceae bacterium | reverse complement strand
TGACTTATGCAGTATTGTATGTGGCAAGCTCAGCACCAAAAGCAACAGCACCACCACCGGCTCCTACCATCAAAGCACCTAGTTATGACTTCGAACCACCACAAAAAGCTCCGGCCAAATCTGCGCAGGTGGTTTTTTTACTGGTAGACCCGGCTTATCAGGAGAAATTTGCCTACTCGAATTATAAAATATTCAGTGATTTTTCTAAAGCAATGGCAGCCGATTATAATGAATCATTAACAGCGAAGGGATATTCTGTTCGTGGTCCTTTTGAGTATTATGATCAGGTTGTATACAATGACAAAAAAGAGAGTGATTTGCTATTGCAGGTAGAAATTGATTTTGATATCAATAGCTCCAATGTAAACTGGAATTCTTATTCTGAATATGTTGCGGGTAAAGGTCGTTATGCGACTTACAGAACAGCGTATAAGTATGCCGGATTTTTTATCTTATCGGGTAAAGTAAATCTGGTAGCGGCAGAACCGCTGACCAAAGAAAAATTATGGGCAAAAAGTATCCCACTTAAGCAGAAACAGGTATATATAGCACCTGTATATAATACACTTGAAAGAAGTTTCAATGTTGGCTTTAGCCGCGATCCGGGTGTTATTAATCCGATGATTGAAGCCTTAGAAGATTACTATAAGCAAGTATTTAATACTTCGTGGAATCACTTAGACCCCAATGAATTGGCGCCGTTGAAAAAAGAAGTACTTGAAATCAGAGAAAAGAAGAAATACTAAATAATACACCCATTCGATCATAGCCATCCGCCCTAGGCGGATGGCTTTTTTATGCCCTAAAAGAAAAAATTGAGAATATCTTGTAACACGAATACAGAATCTGCGATTAGATAACAAGACTACAGGCAAATATCTTTGGAACCGGTAAAAACAATAGCAAGCGAAGAAATAGTGGAGCGGTGTAAAAAAGGTGATTCTTCTGCCTTTTCAATACTCTATCAGCTTCATTCCAAAGAGGTATACAATACGATTTATAGGCTTGTACCTCATACCGGAGAAGCGGAAGATCTTTTACAGGAAGCATTTGTTGCTGCATTTCAAGCTATTCATCGCTTTGAAAATACAGGAGGGTTCAGGGCATGGATCAAAAGAATTGCTATCAATCAATCCATTTCCTGGATCAGGAAACAAAAAGTAAGATGGGTAGAGCTAGAAGAAAAAGACAGCTATTTGAAAGAAGAAGAAACTATTGATGAGTCTGAATTTGTATTCAAAGTAGAAGAGGTGAAAAAAGCGATTCAACAATTGCCGGATTCAAGCAAAACCATTGTGCAACTATACCTGTTTGAAAATATTCCACAGGAAGAAATTGCGCAAATACTGGGGATCTCTTATAATAATGTTAGGATACAATACCATCGATCGAAACAAAAAATATTAAAAAGCCTTAAAGAAGGAGGTGTTGCATGAGCAGTGAACTAGAAAAATTTATACAGCAAAACAGAGAAGCATTTGATGATCGTACTCCGGGTGCAGATGTGTTATCTCGTATTCAAGAACGAATGGCACAGATGCCTGTGAAAGAAGATCGGCCTAAAGCGCTCGTAATTTCTTTCAGAACCTTGCGTATGGTAGCTGCGGCTTGTGTACTGGTATTGGCGGGTTTTGCTATTTGGTGGGGAAATCAAGATGCATCAACTACTAAAGTGATAGTTGCTTCTACACAAGACCAACAACAAAACAATAACAACACAACAATACCCAAAGAAGAGACGGTTCAGCCAAATACAATCGCATCAATACCTATACACGAAAAAAAAATGGGCGAAACAGCTCGGCAACTTGTCAATCAAAATGATCAACAAAAACAAATGTTGTTTGCCAGTTTAGGGAATATGGAATCGCCAAGTACTCGTATTGCTGCTGCGATGAAAGCCTATCGTATGCCAGAGGCTGACAAGGATATTGTAGATGCATTGGTTACAACTATGCATGAAGATCCTAGTACAAATGTTAGACTGGCAGCACTGGAAGCCCTTTCTCGTTTTCACAGAGAAAGCTATGTAAAGAAAAAATTGATCGCATCATTGAAAAAACAAAAAGACCCGATGGTACAGATAGAATTGATACATGTGCTGACAGAAATGAAACAAAAATCAATTCTCAACGATTTACAAAAAATGGTGCAGGATGTAAATACGAATGATGCAGTAAAAGAACGCGCCTATTCCAGCATTTTAACACTTGGCTCATAATACAAACAGACGGCTACTGGTTCATGCATGACAGTTAAGTCTGAATCATTATCATAAAACCATAAAAACGAAAACAAAAAATGAAAAAGTTCATATTCACCACTATTGTAGCACTTATTGCAACAACAGCAGCGTTTGCACAGGATTATAAGATTGCAAAAAGTTCAGGAAAGCTCATCATCAATTTACCAGGCGTATCTGTTGAAGGATATGATGGTAATGAAATCATTTTCTCTTCCAGCAAAATGAAATCAGACGATGATGAAAGAGCTAAAGGCTTGCGCCCGATTAGCGGATCTGGTTTGGAAGATAATACAGGAATCGGTATCAATGTAACAGACAAAGGAGGAAATGTAGAAGTGAATCCTGTTGGGAAAGGAGATAATAAAATTAAAATTAAAGTACCCAAAGGCGTATCGATCTCTTACTCTTTCAATAAGGTAATGAATCATTCTACTGCTTCTTTTAAAAATGTAGAAAGTGAAATAGAAGTGTCTGCACTATACAATGATGTAGAACTTGAAAATACAACCGGACCTCTTACGGTGAAATCCGTTTATGGAGGCGTAGAAGTAAAATTGGGTCAGAATATTAAAGGACCCGTATCGCTGATATCTGTTTACAAACATGTGGATGTTGCCATGCCGGTAAGTACAAAAGCCAATTTGAAAATGAATACTTCATGGGGTGAAATATTGGCCTCTGCTGATTTTAAGATTGATATTGAAAAATCCGGCGACATGGTTAAGTATAGCGATAACAATATCAAAGGAAAATTAAATGGTGGTGGCATTGATATAACACTTACTTCAAACTACGGAAAAGTATATCTCCGCAAGGCAAACTAATACCTTCATTTTATTAAATAAACCTGTATGAAAACAATACTCACTGTATTGTGCTGCACCCTGCTGTGCTTTGCTCAAGCACAACAGACCATCACAAAAACCTATTCGGTTAAAGCGGGTCAACAATTGAATCTGTCTTTTGATTATCCGAAAGTGGTGAAACTAAGCACCTGGGATAAAAATGAAGTATCCATTACTGCATCTGTAAGCATTAACAATGGCGATAACAATGATGCTTTTCAATTAATGGAAAGTTCGGAAGGGAATACGTTAACGATCAAGAATATTATTAAAGACATGGACAAATTACCTAAACGATACACTGTCATGAAAGATGGAAAGAAAACAGTATTTACTTCGAAAGAAGCATATAAAGAATTTACGGCCGACCTGAAAGGTGCTAAATATTATTCTGAAGGTGTGGAAATAGAGATTACGCTGGATATCAAAGTCCCTGAAAATTTAGCTAACACATTTGTAAAATCAACTTACGGTATTGTGGAGCTAGTAAATTTTAATGGACAATTGAAAGCGGATGCTACTTATGGTGGAATTGATGCGTCCATCAATGAGACAACAACGGGTAAGCTATCTGCTACTACACATTACGGGCAGATCTATAGTAATCTGAAATTGAATATTACTGAAAAAGAAGAAAAGGATTTTTTTACTTCTATCACATTAGCCACGGGTAAAGGCCCCGCATATTCATTGAAGTCAACCTATGGTAATCTTTACTTACGCAAATTTGTTAAATAACCACGCAGACTGTTTCAACAGTTCGCACTAGTCTCATGTGTATGAAAGCCGCTGTAAAGCGGCTTTTTTTATGCACATATTAAACCTTTACAATAACAAACACAACAGGTTTTTTAACAGCAGATTGACAAAACTTTAGGTTCCCTTTCGCAATTGCAGGCACGAAGCTTGGATATATGTAGGTACAGGATCCTGAACATAAAATATACAATTATGAAAACAATGAAATGGACAGCAACACTTTTATCAGCAATATTATTGCTGGGGACTTTAAGAGGTACTGCCTATGTTCAAAATGAAAGGGATGTGGATTTTTGTAAAATAAA
>JACVCQ010000279.1 GCA_016741945.1 Chitinophagaceae bacterium | reverse complement strand
ACATAAATTGTGTTCTGCTATATGGCTTAGAGAGTAATACCCTAAGTGTTCCCATATTGGCCTCGCCGGAAATCATATCTGCAGCGATCAGTGCAATCAATAAAGGCACATGCACCAGAAGCAATTGTAACATTACATAACAAACCAGGTACCCATTCATGATATTACCATCAATTTCTAATGTAGATCCTAAATCATTCAGCATAAAATCTACATAAGGTCTACCATCTACTTTAAATCCAAACTGGATCATTACAATAAGTGCAGTGATGGCAGCAAATGCAATGTATGTACGTGGTCTTTTGAAAATTTTATAAAGCTCTATATTAATGAGTGTTCGCATATTGACCGGAGGTTACCTGTAAGAAATAGTCTTCTAGTGAATGTCTGGGTTGCAAGGATAAAACGGGAATATCTAGCGCAATCAATTCACGATGCAAATTTGGGATCTGATCGCGATGAAGTTTAATCAGAATAGTATTAGACCTTCTTGGCTGCAGTGCCTGACTCCACTGGCTTTGTACCAGTTGCTGAAATGCAGACTCATTGTCTAATGTTTCTAATTCAATCAATGTTTGAGCCGGATCAAATAATGCTGCTGCTGAACCTTCTACGAGTTTTTTCCCTTTACCAATAATCAAAGCCCTTGGAGCAATTTGTTCTATCTCGTTCAATAAGTGTGAGGATACAAGAATCGTTTTATTGAGATCTTTACTGAGATGTCGGATCAGATTTCTGATATCGGCAATCCCTTGGGGATCTAGTCCATTGGTAGGTTCATCTAGGATGATCAATTGGGGATTATGTACCAACGCAACTGCAATTCCTAATCTTTGTTTCATTCCTTGTGAAAATGTTTTCACGATATCTTTTGCTCTAGATGCCAAACCCACCATTTCAAGTTGTTGCATCAATTGTTGTTGGGTAGGTTTTAATCCACTCAATTTTGCAAATAGTTGAAGATTATCAATGGCACTTAAGTATTTGTAAACATCCGGCTTTTCAATCACAGCCCCAACTTGTCGCAAAATCTCGGTTCGGTGTGAACGCAAAGAAAGACCGAATAGATCGATGGACCCGGCTGTCGGCTCTATCAACGTTAACAACATACGAATAGTTGTACTTTTCCCGGCACCATTTTGACCCAAAAATCCATAAACATCCCCTTCTCGAACTGAAAAGGAAAGATTATTGACTGCGGTAAGGTTCTTAAAAGACTTGGTAAGACCTTTTACCTGTATAATTTCCTGCATTTCCATGTATAACATCGAAGGTACGGAGTAAGTTCACTGATGGGGAGATGTGAAATGTGAAAAATGAAAGAAAAAATTACTCTTTTCCTACTTGAAGGTATTGTTGGAGTGCCTGTACATAGGCTTCAAAGGCTTCAATACCTTTGGATGTGATTTTACAGGTTGTTTGCGGGTAGTTGTCTTTGAATTGTTTGGTCACTTCAATATACCCTGCATCTTTGAGCTTTTGTACTTGTACACTGAGATTCCCAGCAGTTGCATTGGTCTTATCACGTATAAAGGTAAACTCAGCCTCCTTTACTCCAATAAGCAGACTCACGACTGCCAGTCGCAACTGAGAATGTAATATGGGATCCAGCTCTTTAAACATTTGCTTTCTGTTGTGCCAGGTATTTTCTTCTTAAGATCACGCCGGGAATGAACCAGCAGATAAGTGCTGCTACTCCACCCAATAAAAAATCATATTCAGAAATGGTAAAGCAAGAGCCGATAAAAAGTACGTAGGTGATTAATGCTCCATACAACATGGGTTTGAATTTTTTTACAATACCTGTAACCAATGTTGGAAGTGCGTAGATAAGGATGAATAATGAATAAATACTTGGTGTAAAAGTACTGATGGGTTCATCTGCTTTGCTGCTATCAAGATAATGTTTGGTCAATTGCCATCCTTCCTGTTTAATGAACTCATTGGTTATATCCGGAACTATGATTTGATAGATGTTTAAACCAAAAATGGTAATTCCAAATACCAGCCAAACAGCATTCAATGCATCATCTTCGTATTTTTTGACTTTATTGGATTTTTTTTCTTGTACAGAAATAATGATCTGAGGAATAATCGCTCCCAGTACAATTAACCATATATCAAATCCGATGGAGAAATCATACGTACGTTGAAAGTAAGTTACTACGGACGCTACAGTTACTACTGTTCCCCACAATAGAGAACCAATACCTGTTTCATGATAACTGCCTTTTGCCTTTTGGATCATGTTGGTGATCAAATCCAGGCTTTCTTTTTCAGTCAATTGTTTTTGGTCTGCCATGAATTAGTTCTTTTTAGTGTTATATCGGATACGTAATAGATGCCCGGGTATGATGTAGCTGATCAGGATAGCAAGGGCACCCAGCAACAACTGGCCTGCGAAATTAAACTTTATGGAAACAGCAGCGATGATAAAATTCAAAATTCCACCGATAACTAATGGCTTAAAGCGAATCAAACTTCCACTTACGAAAGTACCAATAGCATACATGAGAATATAATAAGTAAAAGCCGTTTTCCATGCTTCCGATACAATATTCACAAATACCATTACAAAAAAGGCAAGACCAATTGCAATCCATAAATAGCTTAATGCTTCCTCGATATAGGTAAATGATTTCTGTTTTTTTGCCTGTCTAGAACTATATACACCTGAAATAATACCACCAATAGGCATGGTCCACCAAACAAAACTGTGATAAGGATATTTAAAATAGACCATCAACACATATTCTACAATACAACAAACGAATACAAGCCATCCCCAGAACAGAAGATAAAAACTATCGACCGCTACTGAGTCTTTTGTTTTCTGAATCATTGTTTGAATCAGTTGTAGACTCTCTTCCGGAGAAAATGATTTTTCCCGATCGTTTTGATATTCAGTGTTTGACATGGGCATTATTTTTAGGCAGGGTATACTTTCTCAAAAGTATCGCAATAAAGATACTACCGATTACAGAAGGTAATAACCATAATATCCATTGCATATCAATATGGACGTTCACCACCAAGAAAGCTGTGTATGAAGCGATCATAGCTCCCATCATCCTTACAATATGATTGTACAACCATGATTGTTTGATAGTAGTATTTCCCGTTAACAATCTAATATCTAAAAGAACATAACTCAAACAAATCAATCCGAATACCCCGGGTACAATGCTGAATGTATTTCCGTTCAATAAACCTTTCACCGACTGGATCAATAAAAAAACGGCGAATGAAAGGCCAAATAAAGTGATCAGATAATCGGTTGAAAAAAAACGTAGGTTCTGTTGTTTAGATTTTCGTTTCAATAGCACAATCCTGTACCCGCTTAATATCATATACAATGTAAACCCTCCTACTGCAAAAAGGAAAATACTTTCATGTCCCGGAATCCAACTTAATACCAAAGCACTGGAAGAAGCCAAGAACATCCCCCAAAAAAATATTTTCCCTGATACCAAATGAGGTTTTGAACCTTTCTTTACAGATGCGGCAATAGTGCCGGTAATTAATCCGGCACTGCCACCTAAAATATGCAGTATCAATAAAGGAGTGAATAACTGCTCCATCATTTAAAGTTATTGTATCACAATTTTGTTTATTGAATAATATTCAAAAAATTACTGACAAGCAGCTAACAATTTCGTAGCTTGATCTTTACCCCAGCTCGGATGCATTGGAGATTGTGGCTTGTATGTTTTAAACAATTGTATCGCTTTTTCGAACAATTTTTTAGCTACTGCTTTACCGCCACCAAATGCCTCAGGTGTATTCATCAATGTTTGTCCATCCAGTAAATAAATACGTGGATTATTGGCATCTACTTTTTTGGCCTCTGCTAGAGCATTAGATGCATCTGTACCATAGGTCTGCCAACGTGCCATAGGATCTACTGTCATTTGTTGTACAGCAATCATTTGACGCATACAATAAGTATCAGCATTTCTTTCCAATGCTTCCGCTTTACCTAATAAGTCTTTGCTTTTTTCAGCAACTTTATCTTTATCAGCTTTAGGATTCATCCAGCCTGTAAGATGATTGGCGTAAGCAGCATAGTAATAAGGAAGCCATTTATCTTTTTCTGCATCCGCAATCCGCTCAAAAAAAGCAGAAGCTGGCATCATATCCTCAGCTGTGTTATCAGT
>JACVCQ010000278.1 GCA_016741945.1 Chitinophagaceae bacterium | reverse complement strand
GATGGGCGGTAAACTGATGCAACAAACTTTTCTGATCAGTGGAGCATCCGGTGGAATGTTGGGCGCTGCTTATTTCAGAGAGTTGTATTACAGAAAGCAACAAGGCGAATCTATAAATCTCCGAGATCAACAATACTTGAAAGATATTTCACGTGATTTATTGAACCCTTTATTTTCTTCTTTTATTACCAGAGATTTGATCGGTCCGGCAAAACCCTTTCAAGCACATGGATATCGTTACACCAAAGATCGTGGGTATGCTTTTGAACAGAAACTGAATGAAAATACAAAAGGCTATTTGAATAAAACGATAAATGATTACCGAAAACCGGAAGCCAATGCAGAAATACCGATGATGTTCTTTAATGCAGTAATTACAAGAGATGGTAGAAAATTACTAATGGCTACACATCCGGCTCGCTTTATGATGCGCCCCATCACAGATACTGCTAAGATCAACGTAATGGATGCCGATGCTATTGATTTTCACAGTTACTTGGCCCAACAAGATGCTGCTAATATAGGGATTCTTTCTGCTCTTCGAATGAATGCAACATTTCCTTATGTGTTGCCCAATGTTTGGCTGCCTACACATCCGGTGATTGACGTTATGGATGCGGGATTAAGGGATAATTTCGGACAAGAATCTTCACTGCGTTTTATGGATGTGTTCAAAGATTGGCTACGTGAAAACACAAGTAAAGTAATCTTGCTTCAGTTGCGCGACAGGAGTTTAAGTGATTGGGATAGACCATTGGAAGGGGGAAGTTTGATCAGCACATTCACCAAGCCATTTTTGATCTTGCAAAATAACTGGTTCAAACTACAAGATTATTACCAACATGATCAACTGGAATTCAGCGCAGAAGCCTATGGTGATAATTTTCATCGTATTTGCTTCCAGTATGTACCTAGTCGCACAGAAGCCCCTGCCAGCTTGAGCTTTCACCTAACTGCATCAGAGAAAAGAGATATCACATTGGCTTTAGGTGCAACAGATAATCAAAAAGAGTTCAAAAGATTAGCAGCATTACTAAAATAAAGCTATTCGGGTTGTATCAATTCAAAGTGCTTGGGCATGATATGGATGCTAAGTTCATCCGCTGTTTCCCTAGGCTCTCCATCAATGTGTAAGGGAGCATGCTTGAGATTGCGAATGGTGATAGAGGGAGTCTGGAAATACAGAATGTTTTTCTTCGTCATGTCTTCTACCAACTGCTGTAGTTTGTTGTTCCCACGTATCTGTCTTAAAATAGCAAATGGCAATTTGGCTTTATTCATTTTCTGAACAATTACAATATCCAACATGCCATCGTGTAAACTCGCTTGTGGTGCAATTTTGAAATTGTTTCCAAACTGGTTACTGTTAGCGATACTAATAAAAAAAGCATCAGAGAAAAAAGAAAAATTATCTAGCTTGATTTCAAATTGGTAAGGATTGGCCCTGAAATAATTAATGATACTTTGTTGGGTATACGTCAATAAACCCCTAGAGGCTTTACTCGCAAAATCATGAGCTACTTGCGCGTCAAAACCTATACCACTGAGCATACAGGAGTAATGTTCATTCACCATAAAAGCATCAATAGGTCTTGATGTGCCTTCAAAAATGAGCGATAACGCCAATTCCGGTTTGGTAGGTATACGTGCTGCCAATGCAAGCCCGTTACCCGACCCTACAGGAATAATACCAAAACGTATGGGTAATCCGTGTAAAGCTTGTGTTACTTGATTCACAGTTCCGTCACCACCAATAATCACAACATCTGTAATATGTTCTGCTCTAATTTTTTCACGCAGTAACTGGTAATGCCCACCGGCATTCGTTTGCATGATTTCAAAGTTGATAGCCCGATCGGACGTCTCTTTTTCTATTATTTTTTTGATCCCGTCTTTTCTGGATGTTCCCGAGATAGGATTTACCAGGTACACAATTTTTCTTTCCATCATCTCCTAGTTGAATGAATAGTGACTTGCTTCAGGATCGGTCGTTTGAACAACTGCAATATTGCATTTTCTTTCTGTAAAATCCTGTTAAAGCGTTGATACTACCATTTCAGTAAAGCGCTGGCCCAAGTAAAACCACTGCCAAATGCAGCTAAACAAACAAGATCCCCATTTTTGATGAATCCTTTTTCCCAAGCTTCACACAAAGCAATGGGAACGGAAGCTGCAGTGGTGTTTCCGTAGTGTTGAATATTATTATAAACTTGATCGTCCGTTAAGCCCAATTTTTGTTGTACAAACTGGCTGATTCGTAGATTGGCTTGGTGTGGAATAAGCATATTGATATCAGCAGACTGATAATTATTCTTTGCTAAGGCTTCCATAATGACTTCCGGAAACTTCACGACTGCTTTTTTAAAAACAGAAGGTCCATCCATAAATGGGAAATTCTGGGCGTTATCAATCATTTTGTGGCTCATGAACATTTGAGCAATTTCTGCATCATCAAAATCTGCATAGTTTTTAGTACCCCAATAATTCGCATGCGTTCCCGGATTATACATGGCCAGAATTTCTGCTGATTCTCCATCACTATGTAAATGTGTGCTTAATATTCCTTGGTCTTTGTCTTCTGTTGGTTGTAATACTACAGCACCTGCGCCATCACCAAAAATCACAGAAACATTCCTGCCTCGGGTAGAGAAATCCAAACCAAATGAATGTTTCTCACTTCCTACCACAAGGATATTTTTATACATTCCAGTTTGGATAAATTGATCTGCAACACTCAAAGCATACACAAATCCACTGCACTGATTACGAACATCCAATGCGCCGATTTCTTTCATCTTCATTGCCCTTTGTAAAAGCACACCACAACCCGGGAAATAATAATCTGGTGATAAAGTGGCAAAAACAATAAAGTCTATCTCTTCTGCTGTCGTACCTGCTCTTTCGATAGCGATACGAGCAGCTTCAACAGCCATGGTAGTAGTAGTTTCTTCTGTACGGTGAGCGTATCTTCTTTCTTTGATACCGGTACGTTCCTGGATCCATTCATCACTGGTCTCCATATACTTGGTAAGATCTTGATTGGTTACGACGTTTTTAGGTACGTACATACCAATACCGGCTATTTTACTGCGGGGCATAGGCAATCGTTTGTTTGTAACGGTCTAAGTTAGGGAAAATATTGGGTGGAGGTAGTAGCTTATGGGTGATAGCATATAGTTCATGGCAAATAGATCATTATCATATCTAGTTACTCTCGCAAAAACGCTATAAGCTATGAACCATATGCCATCAGCTTCCCGCTCCAACCACCTCCTTCAAAAACAACCATGCTTCCCGCTCAACGGTCACCACATCCTTTGACTGAATCGGAGAACCTAAAACATGATTACCTGCATTCGGAATGGGTACCATTTTCTTAAGTGATGCGGGGGTACTGATTTGTTCAAACATTTTTTTCATGGCACTTACTTTTACAACTGGGTCTTGTTCTTTTTCATTCTTGTAGTAGTAAAGTGTGAGTGTTGGTTGTTTTATTTTTTGGAATGTTTCTTTGGTCATAGTGGTCTCCAGCAATTCTTCTAATTCTGTTACTGCTTCGAGTCTATATTGATCGTTCCAATATTTTTTATACGTCTCTGTTTTATTCGGAACAATATTCATCTTTCCACCTTTTACCAATCTGGCAATTTGTAATCCCCAAGGGTTATTGGTGATCCATGCATTGGGGTCATTAATAGCAATATTGGGAGATAATAAAACCAAACCGGCAATCTCCGGATAAGTAGCAGCTAATTGAAGAGCAAGTGTACCACCTGTTGAAGTGCCCATGACTATTACTTTATCACCCAATTGCTTCCCAATGGCATATGCTTCTTTTGCTGTTTCCCATAAACTGGTAGCAGTCATGTGTAACAAAGCATCACTGGTATCAATACCATGTCCGGAAAGTCTGGATAGATACAAATTCGCACCCAATTGTTTTGCCAGATTCCGGTGAACAGGATTCCCTTCTTCCTGGCTGGCACTAAATCCATGCAGGTATACAATAGCGTATGCTGTTTTATTTTTTAGGGAATCATTGTTCCATACAATTCGGGCTTCATTGTCGGGTTTTAAATGATGGTTACTTTCCATCGAACTAACATATTGTATCAATGATTCGGCATGATTAGGAATAGAAGGGAGAGCTGCAGTATACACC
>JACVCQ010000277.1 GCA_016741945.1 Chitinophagaceae bacterium | reverse complement strand
AAGCAGTGGCGGTTACCCGACAAGGTGCGTTTTTAGATTGGGGGCTAATGAAAGATTTGTTTGTTCCTGCCTCAAAACAACTGGGAGGTATGAGAGTAGGAGGAGAATATCTAGTGAAACTCTATATCGATCAAATGACAGGAAGGGTGGCCGCAACAGAAAAAATCGAGCAGTTATTGAGTAATGATGAATTAACGGTAAAAGCATTAGATCAGGTAGACCTGTTGGTCTATCGTCAATCTGAATTAGGCTATGTTGTTATCATCAACAATGTACATACCGGAATCATTCATACCAACGAGATATTTACGGAACTCAAAATTGGTGATAAAATCAAGGGCTTTATTAAAACTATTCTTCCGGGTAATAAAATTGATGTAGTGTTGGGAAAACCGGGTTTTCAAAAAGTAGAAGATGAGGCAGAGAAAATACTTCGTTTGTTACAAGAAAACGATGGATACCTACCTTATCACGATAAATCAGATCCTGAAGAGATCTATGCTTTCTTTGGTATGAGCAAGAAGACTTTTAAAATGACTACAGGCAATCTTTACAAACAAAGAAAGATCGAGTTTACACAAACAGGGTTCAAACTGATTACAGAGTAATATATATATATGAAAAATCTGCGTAGAAGTTCATAGTCATAGACTATAGTCTATCGTTTTTGTTCAACTAACCAAGTTGTATCTGTAAATATGCTATTACCTTCCGCAGCTTTTATGGTTGTTGTTCCAATATAATAATCATCCGCTATTTCTTTGATATCAAAGTAAAGAATGCTGGTTTGATATAATAACTTTTCCGCATTGTTTTTGGGGCCGGCACCGGACAGATATACTGCTGTAAACCTGCAATTATCTAGCCAGTTAATTTTCCAGTAAGTAGTATCCAGGGTATTCATATTCACATCTTGTTGTATACCATCTATTCTGGTGATTTGAATATGATCTCCTTTTTTCGAATAACTATGGAATCGACCCACTTTGATTGTTTTGCAATCAGGTGTGATCGGGTAAAAAGAACTGGTGAACACCAAAATGAAAATCGAAATATATGAGCAAACAGTACTACTGGACATTTTTTTTTGCTAATATACTATCCTTTGCGGGTTGAAATATACTGTTAAAGCTAACAATTGTTAGTATGATTGCCCTATATTTGCGCTTCAATTGAATTATATGTCGAACAGAACCGTATATATCGTATCAGCCGTAAGAACTCCAATAGGTTCTTTTGGAGGTAGTTTGAAAGATTTTTCAGCCCCTCAGTTGGGTGCTATTGCTATCAAAGCCGCTGTTGAAAGAGCCGGTATTCAGCCTGATCAGGTACAGGAAGTGCTAATGGGTTGTGTGATACAAGCCAATACCGGACAAGCACCCGCCCGTCAGGCAGCGAAATTTGCAGGGTTACCCGATAGCGTGATTTGTACAACAGTAAATAAAGTTTGTGCCAGTGGCATGAAAGCCATTTCACAAGGTGCTCAGGCAATTTTATTGGGAGATGCGGATGTGGTAGTAGCTGGTGGCATGGAGAGTATGAGCAATGTACCTTTTTATTCACCGAATCTTCGTTGGGGGAATAAATATGGTAATGTGCAGATGATTGATGGATTGGCTAAGGATGGTTTAACGGATGTATACCATAACTATGCGATGGGTAATGCAGCAGAACTTTGTGCCAAAGAATGTAATATTTCTCGCGAAGAACAAGATGCTTTTGCTATTGAAAGTTATAAACGCAGTCAGGCTGCATGGAACAATGGAAGTTTTGATGCAGAAGTAGTTCCCGTACCCATTCCTCAAAGAAAAGGAGATCCTATTCTGTTTGCGAAAGATGAAGATGCTTTCCATGTAAAGTTTGATAAGATTCCGGAATTAAAACCTGCATTCATAAAAGAAGGAACAGTTACAGCGGCCAACGCTTCTACCATGAACGATGGAGCAGCAGCAGTTGTATTAATGAGCAAAGAAAAAGCAGATGCATTAGGTATTAAGCCACTGGCAGTAATTCGTAGTTATGCAGATGCTGAACAGGCACCTGAGTGGTTCACCACAACACCTGCAATGGCTGTTCCAAAAGCAGTAGCCAAGGCTGGACTGGAAATGAATCAAATTGATTATATTGAATTGAATGAAGCATTTTCTGTAGTAGGTATTGCCAATATTCAAAAAATGAAATTAGACCCCGCTAAAGTAAATGTACACGGCGGTGCTGTTTCCTTAGGTCATCCTTTGGGATGTAGCGGTGCAAGAATCATTGTAACGCTATTACACGTATTGAAGCAACATGGCGGTAAAATTGGTGCTGCGGGTATTTGTAATGGTGGTGGTGGTGCCAGTGCCATGGTCATTGAAAATATTTCTGCTTAATACCTTGAACAACTTATACATCCAAACTGCCACGGCTGATGATGCATCATTGATTGCAACCATCAGCCGTGAAACTTTTTACGACAGCTTCGCCGATCAGAATACGGTTGCTGATATGCAACGCTTTCTTGATACGCAATTCACGGAAGAGCAACTTATGGCTGAAGTATTAGATCCGTTGAATATTTATTTTATCGCTTTTGTAGATAATCACCCAGCCGGATATTGTAAAATGAGACCCGGCGCTCACACCCAAATTCAAACGACTGATCCTGCTATTGAAATTTGTCGTTTTTATGCTCGCAAAAACAATATTGGAAAAGGAGTAGGGAAGGCTTTGATGCAACATGCACTTACCTATGCTAGCAACCAAGACTACAAGAAAGTATGGTTAGGTGTTTGGGAAAAAAATGCTCGTGCTATTGCCTTCTACCAAGCTTTTGGCTTCTCAAAATTTGGCGAACATGATTTTTTATTGGGAACAGATCTTCAAATAGATTGGTTGATGGAAAAAGTAGTACACTAAAACGATCCGTCATTTGTTGATCACTCATGCATTATTTAAAAATCAGTATCGTTAGGAGAAAATAAGCTTTGAGCTGTGAGCCACGAGCTGCGAGCTTTGCGTAGTAGTCATTGTAGACTTTCTGATATTCATTTTATATAACCGATGGGCTTGCGAATTAGTCTTAGTATTGTAACGGTTAAAAGAAATGCTTAACATGTCCAAATGGGCTATTCAAACCTTCAAATTCAAATGATAAAAGCTCAGAGCTCGCAGTAGTTTTACCAGACAGTGAATAAAAAATCATAATCTACTAATTCCTACACGCTGTTTCAGGTATTGTTGTTTTTCAATACATGTAAGCATACAATGGGCTAAATCTCCGGCAGTAATCTGATAATGATTGGGCTTGGGTGCATAGTTAGCAGCGGTAATGTATTGTCCGGTTCCCGCCTTATTTACAATATCGGGGGAGCAAATAAAAGTCCACTCAAGTGATGAATGCGCCAGTGCTTGATAAGCAAGCAAGTGTTCATTTCCCACCGGTAGGTATTCTTTTGGATAAGCGGGTTGTTCTATCAGTAAACCTTCATCAGGCTCCTCTGCATTTAAAATACCCATTCCACCCAATGCCACAATTCTTTGTACACCGGTATGTTCCATCTGTTCAATGATATTTTTCATCCCCAGACTTCTGGTTTGATCTGTACCATCAAAACTGCCCCCTAGTGCTGATATAACTGCATCTGATCCTTGAATGGCGTTTCTAACATCGGAAGCATCAAAAACATAACCTTTGATAGCAATCAAAGCATCGTTATCCAAATCACGATCAATTAAATCTTCTACATTTCTTCCAAAAGCACGTACAGTATAACCTTTGGCCAATGCCTGAGACACAATAAAACGACCTACTTGTCCGGTAGCGCCAAAAACGGTAATAATCATGTAATTCTTTGCAGCAATTTACAAAAAACAGGAATGCTTTCCTATGCTGATTGTGCAGCTTGCTCTGCAATTTCATCCATACTGATACCATGATGACTCTCATCATAAATGCATTCCCCGTTCTTAATGAGTAATACTTGTGGAGATTCATGGTAAACAGCAAAATCGGAAGCTATTTGATCTGAAATCGGTCGATAGACCAACAGATCCAGATAATGAAATTGAACTTGTTCGGGTGCATTACTTCTTTCCAAACGATTTAATACCATGGAACTGATACTGCAGCGTGTACTATGTTTGAATATAACCTGAGGAGTTTGAAAGGATTGTTGTTTGATCTGCG
>JACVCQ010000276.1 GCA_016741945.1 Chitinophagaceae bacterium | reverse complement strand
GCGTTGGGGTATGCGCAATACACGCCCACAGAACAATACCTGTACAATACAGATCAATTAATGGATCAGATCTGTATGACTTTAGGTGGTCGCGCAGCAGAGCAGATTTTCTTCGGGAAAATTTCTACCGGTGCTGCCAACGATCTTCAGCAAATTACACGTATCGCTTACAGCATGGTAACAGCTTACGGGATGAACAAAAAAGTTGGGAATGTGAGTTTCTATGATCCTTCTCAGGAAAATACATTTACGAAACCTTATAGTGAGGAAACCGGAAAGCTAATTGATGAAGAAGTAAGAAATATTATTGATGAAGCGTATCAGCGTACTATTCAGTTATTGACTGAGAAAAAAGAAGCAGTAGAAAAGCTGGCGAAGGAGTTGTTAGATAAAGAGGTACTGCATAAAAGTGATGTAGAAGAGTTGATCGGTAAACGACCTTTTGAAGAAAAGAAATTGTTGGAGGTAGAAGAGACAACAGCTCCCCCAATAGAAGTTGTTACTGAAGAAACAACAATACCTGACATTAACACTACAACAGATTCAAACGAAACGGTATAATGTCACAATCAGTAAGAGATACCATTTTAAAAAAAATAAAACAGGCACTGACTCAACCAGTGCCTGTTCCCTTTCCCCAACAAACAGAATCATCTTCAGTATTTCATGCACCGGCTGAAGAGTTGGATGTTTTATTCGCAGAAAACTTCACTAAACTCCAAGGCCGTTTTTCTTATTGTGAAAATAAGAAGGAACTGGCTTCACAACTCAATATGCTATTTATTAAGCGGGAGTGGAAAGAATTGTATTGTAGAGAAGATGAGCTCAAACAAGTACTTTCGAATGCTGGTTTTCATGCTATGACAGCTACTGATATAGAGAGTTGTGATGCTTCGATTACGGGCTGTGAATACTTGGTAGCTAGAACAGGTAGTATGGTACTATCTAGTGGTCAACAAAGTGGTAGAACGGTAAGTGTATATGCTCCTATACATATTTGTATTGCATATACAGACCAGTTGGTCTATGATATTGATGAGGCATTATTATCATTACAAAAAGAATATGGTGAGCAATTGCCTTCTATGATCACATTGGCAACTGGCCCCAGTAGAACTGCTGACATCGAAAAAACATTGGTAGTGGGAGTGCATGGTCCGAAAGAAGTATTTTGTTTTCTTGTACAAAGAAGTAATTAAAGCATATGTCTATTACTGTATTGCCTTTATTTGTGTATGGTTCACTCAGAAGTGGGTTTCAGCATCCAGCGTATGCGTATATCAGTAAATATTTTGAATTGGCAGGTACTGCAAAAGTGAAGGGCGAGTTGTATGATATGGGTGATTATCCTGCTGCTGTTCCTATTGATACAGAAAGTTGGATTGTAGGCGAATTGTATACCATCAAACAAACGGCTGAATTTCCATGGGCTATTGGGCAGTTAGATGATTATGAAGGTATTAATGGAGAAGCAGATGAGCCGATTCTATATGCTCGTGAGAAAACGACAGTTTACTTGAATGATACCGCTATAGAAGCCTGGATCTACTGGTATAAAGGAGATGTCAGCAGCAGACCTCGTATTGAATGCGGCGATTTGCTGATATATATGCAGCAGAAAAATAAACAGTAAATTCACATATCATTTATGCATCAAATAGATGCGCAATTGTTATTTGCCGAATGTTATCGATTACACCCCAACAAAAAATATATTTTCTATCAGATTTTCATCTCGGCGCCCCCGATCATGAACAGAGTCTTGTTCGTGAAAAAAAAGTAGTAGCCTTTCTGGATAGCATCAAAGACAGTGCTGCTATGATTTTTATTGTGGGAGATATTTTTGATTTCTGGTATGAATACAAGCAGGTAGTACCCAAAGGATATGTGCGTTTACTTGGTAAGCTTGCTGAACTTACCGATCGTGGAATTACCATTCATGTTTTTGTGGGTAATCATGATATGTGGATGCGAGGATATTTTGAGAAAGAAATGAATATTCCTGTATATCATCAGCCAAAAGTATTTGAATGGAATGGGAAGCGTTTTTATATTGGTCATGGTGATGGGTTAGGTCCGGGTGATCATGGCTATAAATTTTTGAAAAAAATATTTAGAAATCCATTGTGTCAGTGGTTATTCGGAGTATTGCATCCCAGTTGGGGAATTGGGTTGGCCAATTATTTCAGCAGAAAGAGTCGCGAAAAGACAGGCACTTCCGATCAGCATTTTCTGGGTGAAGAAAATGAGTGGCTGATTATTTATTGTAAAGAAATATTGACCAAAGAACATTTCGATTATCTCGTATTTGGACATCGTCATTATCCAATCGACTTCAAACTCAATGATAACAGCCGTTACATCAATATCGGCGACTGGATCCGCAACTTTACTTATGCTAGCTTTGATGGCACTGATATGCAGTTGCATCAATGGCAGTCTTAATGGTTATTTGTAAATTGCAGCATGGAAAATTTGTTGCAACAAAAGATACTGGACAATACCGTTGAAGCTTATCTCTATGTATTGGGTACGATCTTGTTGATGCTTCTACTAAAGCGTTTTATTTCTAAGTACCTAGCTAATCAGTTATACAAGGCAATTACTAAAAAAAGAAACCAAACGGCTCGTCAGTCTTTTCTAGATCTGGTGGCAGGGCCATTGGGACTTTTCCTCTTTTTATCCATTACCATTATTGCCATAGATAAATTACAGTTTCCGGGTGTATTAGATTTTAAGATCTATCGGGTAACGTCACGCCAATTGGTTGAATCGATTGCCAATGCCATTATGGTGATTGTTTTCATTCGCCTATGTTTACGTGTCATAGATTTTGTTGCAATTGTATTAGAGGAGAAAGCCAATCTTACGCCTGATCAAACCGATAACCAACTGATTATTTTTTTCAAAGACTTTTTTAAAGTTATACTGGTGATCATCGGGATATTATTGATCATGAAGTTCTCTTTCAATAAACCTGTAGGTAATGTGTTAACAGGGTTGAGTATCGTAGGTGCTGCACTTGCTTTGGCGACTCGAGAAAGTCTTGAAAACTTAATAGCTTCTTTTATTATATTCTTTGATCGCCCTTTTGCCGTAGGTGATTTGGTAAAAGTCAATGGATTTACCGGAAACATTGAAAAGATCGGATTAAGGAGTACGCGTATCAGAACTGCAGAAAAAACCTATATCTCTGTTCCCAATAAACAAATGGTGGATACGATCGTAGACAATATCAGTTTGCGAACACAACGTAAAGCAGAGCTTCGGATAGAATTGGATTTGACAGCTTCTGCAACACAATTAGAAGCGTTCACGATAGCAGTCAAAAAGATATTGGATAAACCGGATATTCTCAGCACGGTTGTTTTTCTTGCAGAGACAGGAAAGAATGCTCATGTGGTGATCATTGAATTCTTCACATCCATGGATCAGTCCATAGAAATATTTAACCAATTAAGACAGCAGGTGAATCTTGAAATTATAAGTTGGCTGGAAGCAAATCATTTACAGTTGGCTGCAGCGAATACAGATATTACTGTACGACAAGTAAACAGCTGACCCTTCGTCGTCATTTCCGACTTGCGTCGGAAGACTTCTCAGGGTGACAAGATCGACTATAAATAATAATGGTGATGGGTTTTACCCATCACCATTTTACTATCTAAAAATCGATTGCCACCCTGAGGAGCCTCGCGATCTGCCTCGGCGGATCGCGTCGGTGACGAAGGGTCAGTTGTCCAGACCTGCTCTTAACTCGAGTAGAAAAGATTTGAATTTGGTCAGTGATTGTACAAGCTGTGCCTGTACATCAGCTTGATGTTTGTTTTGCTTAAGATAAGTTCTAGCTCCTTCAATCGAGAACTTGCGTTGGCGCAACAAGAAATAGATCAGTTGTAAGTTGCGGATATCTTCATATCGGAATAAACGATCGCCTTTTCGTGTTTTACGGGGTTGAAGAATATCAAATTCATTTTCCCAATAACGGAGTAAAGAAGTATTCACTTTGAACCATTTGGCTACTTCACTAATGGGGTAATACAATTTTTGTTTCAGTGTTTCTTCATCCGGAATATCAACGAGATCAATTTCAGTATCTATTTCACGGAAAGATTTTCTGCCACGCTTGCCGGGTTGTTTGATAGCAGGTTCGGCAGCTTTGGGTGAAGCAGGTACAGGT
>JACVCQ010000275.1 GCA_016741945.1 Chitinophagaceae bacterium | reverse complement strand
GGGTAGTGCTATTCCAGCTGTTGCAGCTACGGATAGTATTAGGATTGTAAACGAGGAGGGGCATTATGTGGCTGATAGGAATCTTGTACGGATCATACAAAGACACCAAACGTTTTTGAGTAGTATATTATTACCGGCATTTCAGCAATCTTATCACCCTTCTTTTACTGACGAAGCAACAGTAGTTGAAGCTGCTGGTAACAAAGTTTTTTTGATTGAGGGAGAATATACCAATATCAAAATTACCCGACCCGAAGATTTACAAATGGCTCAACAGATATTACAAAGTGCTTAATCATTAATGCCATAAATTTCTTCTATAATGGAAATAAGGCTGTACATGACCTCCAAATTTTTTATAAAAATTTTTTACACCCGGAAGATCTGATCCCTCGAAATCAAATAAAATATGCTGATCAGAAAACTCTCTCAATACCTGATCTAACAGCCAAGGATTGCTATTCAATTCACGCCCTTCAGGAAAAGTAGTATTTAGTAAATGGTATATACGGCGCTCATCTTTTAGCAATAATGTGTCCGATAAAATAGTACCATCATTCTTTAAGGCTGAGCGAATAATACAATCGTTTTTGCTTGCATAAAATCGACAAAGTTCATCTATTCTTGCAAAATCTTCTAATGATAAATGAGGCATTCTGGATGCATACTGCTGCTGGTAATGGCGAATCGTATCTGTAATTGTATGTTCCTTTGAATAATAAAAGCTTGCTTTAGGGATCTTAAGTAATAGTTGTTTAAGATCCGGGTGGTATGCCTGATAGATCTCTAAATAATTTCTATGTAAATCAATGACAAAATTCGTCCTGTTGTTGCAATGAAGTTCTGAAGCCAATAAATGGTTAGAGAAATTCAAATGAAGGTCTCCATACCACGCATAACTTCTTATTTTTTTGATTAATTCTTCATGTAAAGAATTTAATAATGAAATATCACCGATAAATCCCAATTGTTGAATAAAAGGTGGGATATAATAATATCGAAATCCGTATTTTCTTCTCCAAGGTAATGGTATAATAGCTTTATAATCACCAATTACCAATCCGCTCCAATGGTCACATATTCTGTCGAGATAATCATATTGGGCATAAATCAGCCCATTGGAGTGCATAGCAACACAAGCATCCCATTCCTGTTGATTAATAACATGTGCTGAAAATATATCGATTGAATATTTCACCTTATGGATTCACACGTGTCCATACTTCTGTTCTACCCAGTATTGAAATACCAATATAACCGCGTACGTTTAATGTTTTAGGATCTTTTAGTTTCATGTAACATTTGTAGTCTTTTCCATTCTGCGGATCATAAATCCTGCCTCCGGTCCATTCACCATCATCATGTACAAAGTCGCGCAATATGACCAGTCCAAGCAATGGTTTCGTTTTTGCATTTTTATCTGGGTTATTGACATCTAATTTAGGTTTGCCTTGGTCATCATTGGGTTCCTTGAGCCAAACCAATTTGCCATAATACTTATTGCCCTGCTTATACACTTGTATTTGTCCTTTACCTGAGGAGTTTAACCATATGCCTATAACAGCATCTGGATTATCGTTATTGTGTGTAAATCCTGTAATGGTTAATGTCATAATGACTAATATCAGACTCAAATGTTTCATGTATTTCATAGTAATCAATTTATTTATTCAGATAAATGCTTCCATCTTTCATAACGAATGAGATATTTCTGATTGCTGATATATTCTCTATGGGATTTCCATCTACGGCAATAATATCAGCCAATAATCCAGTTTTTAATCGTCCAATCTGGTCTTTATACCCAAATACATCTGCATTTATGGAAGTGGCACTTTTTAATACTTCTACAGGTTTCATGCCATACTCTACCATTAATTCCATTTCACGCGCATTATCTCCATGAGGAAAGACGCCTACATCACCGCCAAAACAAATAGTAACACCTTTTTCCAAAGCAAGTTTAAAACTTTTCTTTTTTTGAATCACTCTACTCGTTGGGGGCATTGTTTTTTTATTCCATCCATTATAACTAGCACTGGCTTCCGGAGCACTTAAAGTAGCACAGAGGGCTACCTTGTTGCGGATCATGATATCATAAACTTTTGAAGAACCAAAATCACCATGTTCAATAGTAGATACACCCGCCTCGGCCGCTCTTTTCATACCTTCTTCTGTACTGGCATGAGCCACTACCTGTCTTCCGCTGCTGTTTACAACCGATACCAAAGCAGTTAACTCCTCTTGTGTGAAAGTAGGTTGCAGGCTATCATTCAATCCCCATCTGTAGTCTGCATAAACCTTAATCAGGTCTGCACCATTACCCATTTGAGTTCTAGCTTCCCTTGTCAATCCATCTATTCCATCGGCTTCTGCAGCCCCTTTAATGGTATGATGAGAATTGTTCTCCAGTTTTGGTCCATAACTACCCGTAGCAACAATTGCTTTGGTAGCAATAATCATTCTTGGACCAGGAATAATTTTTTTCTCAATGGTTGTTTTCAGTCCGACATCTGCATAGCCTACGCCTTCTGTTCCCAAGTCCCTTATAGTGGTGAATCCCGCCAGCAAAGTAGCTTTGGCATGGGTAACTGCTCTTACTATTCTTTCAGCCTCTGATTCATGTAAAACCTGATCATTCCATTTGGTTTCATTATAAGGATGGAGCAGTAGGTGTGAATGACCTTCTATAAGCCCTGGCAATAGGGTTTTTCCTCTCAGGTCGATTCTTTTTAAGGGGGTCTTTGAGGATAATGTGGAAGTTTCGCCCACGGCTACAATCTTGTTTTGGTACACAAGAATGCCCCATCCTGTATGCATTTCCTCGCCGTCAAAAAGACGGTCGGCTTGAATCAGTAAAAAACTATCTTTCGAATTCGCTAAAAGAACGGCCGGAAAGACAATTAGGAGGATTAATACTTTAATTATGGCTTTTTTGTTCATCCGATTGGGCTTTACACGGAAAATAACCCAGACAAAGGGTAAAAAAAAATTTGTTTGTCTAATTTGTCCGCCCCATTTTTGCATCATAATGAAAATAGCAATTAATAATCAGTGGTGGTGGCATACAAACTCCAATCGGGGAATGTAGTGGCGTTGCCAATACTGTATGAATCATATTCAGAAACCCCGACAGCTATTGTCGGGGTTTTTTGTTGGATAGTTCCGGCGTAACCGGAATAAAAAGGAAAAGATGAAAAAGATAACCATTCAAACGCAGGCTAAGAGGATGCTGGCAGATGTATTTACACCGGTAGGTATCTACCTGCGAATCAGGGATCGTTTTAGGGATACTATTTTGTTGGAGAGCACGGATCATCATGCTGCGGAGAATAGCTATTCATTTATTTGTATCAATGCCATCGCAGGTGCTGAAATTAGAACCGGCGAAACAATGGAGTGTAAACTTCCGGCTCAGCAACCTGAAAAAATAAATATTCAAGATAAAGCATCAGTTCCTGATAAACTCTGGACTTTCATGCAGCGATTTGATATTCAAAAACCGCTTGAAAAAGAAGTACAATTTGCACAGGGACTATTCGGATATACTTGTTTTGATGCTGTGCAGTTTTTTGATACTGTTTCTTTACAAAAGGCATTGAAAGCAGAACAGATGATTCCATTGATGCGGTATCGTTTGTATCAATATGTCATTGTGTTCAATCATTATAAAGATGAGTTATTGATCTGTGAAAATAAAATCGCAGGTATTGAATCAGAGATACAAGTGGTAGAATCTTTAATCAGAAGTAAAGATGTACCCGTATATCCATTCCGTTCAAAAGGAGCAGAAGTTTCCAATCTTACTGATAAGGCATACAAAGAAATGGTGCAGCAAGGGATACAAAGCTGTATGCGTGGGGATGTATTTCAAATTGTACTCAGCAGAAGATTCCAACAATCATTTACCGGTGATGAATTCAATGTCTATAGAGCTTTACGCAGTGTGAATCCATCTCCGTATCTCTTTTTCTTCGACTATGGTGAATACAAATTGATGGGTTCTTCTCCTGAAGCTCAATTGGTTATTCAAAACGGGAAAGCCATTGTACATCCTATCGCAGGTACCTTCAAAAGAACAGGTGATGATGAAACAGATCACCGCATGGCAGTGCAATTATTGATAGATGCCAAAGAAAAAGCTGAGCATGGGAGGTTGGTGGTTTTGGCAAGAAATGATCTCA
>JACVCQ010000274.1 GCA_016741945.1 Chitinophagaceae bacterium | reverse complement strand
ATCTTACATTGTCCGTATTGGATATAAAAACGCCATGCTGATTGCATTGGGATTCATTAGTGTTATTTGTTTTACCATGCCGTTTACAGCCAGTTTTCTGACTACGAAATTACTATTTGCCGCAGTGGGCTCTTCGTTTGCGCTGATTAAAATGTCTGTGTATAGTACGATTGGTTTGGTAACAAAGAATGAAAAAGAGCATATCAGCCTGATGAACTTCATTGAATCTTTTTTCATGATCGGCATTCTAACAGGCTATTTTATCTTCAGTTATTTTGTAGATGATGTAAACCCTCAATCTACTCAATGGTTGAATGTATATTATCTGCTAGGCGGTATTTCATTAGCTGCTTTTTTACTATTGCTCTCTGCCTCATTAGATGAATCATCGATACAATCGAAAGAGCAAAAGTCTATGTTGAGTGAGTTTAAAGAAATGTTCAAATTGATGGTGAAGCCTATCGTTTTAGTATTTGTTCTCTGCGCATTTTTTTATGTTTTGATCGAACAAAGTATTATGAGTTGGTTACCGACTTTTAATAATAAAGTATTACTGCTACCTGCAGCATTAAGTATTCAGATGGCAAGTATACTCGCAGGCTCAACGGCTTTAGGGCGCTTCTTCGCTGGATTGGTATTAAAAAAGCTGAATTGGCTGATCGTATTGATCTCTTGTTTGGTATTAGCTGCAGCATTGGTATTAGTGGCCATTCCTTTGGCTGAAAAAACTACCGGACAACCCATTACCGGTTGGGCTACCGCTCCCATTGCTGCATTTGTATTTCCTATGATCGGATTATTATTAGCTCCTATTTATCCAGCGGTGAATTCGGTGATACTTAGTACACTACCTACAAAACAACATGGACTGATGTCTGGATTGATCATTATTTTTTCGGCATTGGGTGGTACAACCGGATCTATTATAACAGGAAACATATTTGAACACTATGATGGTAAGCAAGCATTTTATTTTTCCTTAATTCCCATGGCCATATTAATAGTATGTCTATTCTTGTTTAACAGGCTACAACGAAAAGAAAAAAATAGTATTCAATCCAACTGATGATGTCTAATAGCTACTTACATATCGAATCCTTATCGCCATTGTATGAAGATGTTCAGCAGTCTGGTATTTTTGCTGATTCAAAATATTTTGTAGACGCTTTACCAAAATCAAGTGTTACAAGTGTTCTAGAGAGATATGCTATTGAACGTGAGCAACCCTCATTTAGCTTATTAAAATTTATACAAGAAAATTTTATATTACCACAAACTGAACAAGAAGCATATTCATCTGCGTCTAAATCTATAGACATTCACTTGAATGAATTATGGAATGTATTACAAAGAAACCCCGATGAAACAGGGGGCACATTGATACCACTACCCTATCCATACATTGTTCCGGGAGGAAGATTCCGGGAGATCTATTATTGGGATAGTTATTTTACCATGTTGGGTTTGCAAGAGAGTGGCAGACTGGACTTACTGGAAAACATGGTGAAAAATTTTGCTTTTCTGATTCAAACCATTGGACATATCCCCAATGGTAACAGAACTTATTATATCAGCCGATCTCAGCCGCCGTTTTTTAGTATGATGGTAGGATTACTGCATACAGCTAAAGGACACATTATACTCCAGGAATATTTACCTGCACTAGAAAAAGAATATGCATTTTGGATGGACGGTACAGATCAGGTTTCACCTGAAGCGCCCACTTATAGAAGAGTCGTTTTAATGCCAAATGGTGCCATACTAAACAGGTATTGGGATGATCATCCTTCTCCCAGACCCGAAGCATATATTGAAGACCTTCACGTAGCAAAAGCTTCCAACAAAGATCCGAAGGAAGTATACAGGCATATTCGTGCTGCAGCAGAATCGGGTTGGGATTTCAGCAGTCGATGGTTCGCTGAAGAACAACAGATGCATACGATACAGACAACTGATATTATTCCTGTTGATCTGAATTGTCTATTGTTACAACTGGAGAAAACTTTATTAGCCTGTTATCAGCAAAACAAAAATGAAGATGCTATAGAAGTTTTCATAAAAAAAATAAAGAACCGTCACACAGCCATTCAACAATACTGTTGGATTGAGACAAAGGGATTTTATTTTGACTATCATATTCAACAGCAAAAAAATACCGACCGCATTACCATGGCTGGATGCTTTCCATTGTTTCTGAATATTGCCAATCAGGAGCAAGCAGATGTAGTAGCTATTAGAATAAAAAAACATTTGCTTTCGGCAGGAGGTGTATTAACAACTACACTTCAAACCGGTCAGCAATGGGATGCCCCCAATGGCTGGGCCCCACTACAATGGGTTGCTTATAAAGGACTGAGCAATTACAGGCACCAGGAACTAGCAGATGAAATAAAAAAGAGATGGATGCACTTAAATGAAAATACTTACCAAGAGACCGGCAAAATGATGGAGAAGTATAATGTTCAGGATATACATACCAAAGCCGGTGGTGGAGAATATCCCAATCAAGATGGATTTGGTTGGACCAATGGTGTATACTTAGCAATGAGGGAGGAAACTGAGAAAAAATAAATAAGCTGCTAGCTGCAAGTTACAAGTAAGATCTTTGCATCTTGTGGCTTGCAGCTTATAACTTGTAGCTTTCTTGTACCCTGCTTCTTTATTCTTGTGCCTTTTTCTTATCTATTTGGCTTAACAACCCACCCACAATTGCAATCGCCATACCCAACATGAGAAATAAGTATTGTAAGATATATTCTTCCCCAATAATGATCATTTGAGCAATCACCAAAACACAAATAATGGCTCCTTGAACCACTACTACAGTATGAAAATGCCGGATCCTTTTTACAACGGTGAAGATGGTGATGATACCTAGTACACCGATAGATAATAAAATGATCCAGCCGGGAGTGGCGAAATCTTTAAACATGGTTCCATTGAGAAAATAAACAGGTATACTGAGTGTGCTTCCGGTAGGATCAGTAATCAGATGATATCCTACAAATAAAGCTGCAGTTACAGCCAGCACGAGCATGGCAATGGTTAATTGGCGAGCCGCTTTCATAGACAGAGTTTAGCGTTACGGAAAGTAGATGAACATTAAGTTAAACAGAAATAAAGCCTCTTGCAAGTGCTTGGCCAAAAACCTGCATAAAATGTCAATTACAAGGCTAATTCTCCTTTACCTCTACAACAAGCAGGTATTCAGGCATCTGAGGTAATGATTGAATAGCTTTCATCCATTTCTTTTGCACGCTCATTGACAGTATTCCCTTTTCATTCCATTTTTCGGGACTGCACAAACATCCTAAAGAAGGCGTATTTGGATAATAACGGTATGCACGATAATATTCGTTAGGAATAGTAGTTCCATGTGCAATAATTTCAGACCTACCTACAAGCCCTGCATGAAAAGATTGCCAGAGACTGCTGTCTTTACTAAGCTTACCCAGCAAACTCGCATATTGCTCATGAGGATCTTTATCATCATCAAAAAAGTTAAGGGTTCCTCCTTTTTCAAAAGGCATTACCATTTGCAGGTTTTCTGTTGGACCAATCCAATCATTATCGGAAACAGCAGTACCTGTAATCCGATACAAACCTTGTGGAGTATTACCATTGGTGAGGAAATAAGGAAGATTGGTAATGGCGCGTGCCAGTTGCGGATATCGTTGAATTCTGCCATTTTTATCTTTGATCCACTGCCCATCTAATTTCCTGATCATCAAAAAACCCGGCTGATCTCTGTTTCGATATTGTACACTCACCAACAAACTTTTTCCCTCCATGATGCTAGCACGAACCAGTGTATTGATTGAATAAAGCGGCAATTGTTGTTGTTTCCATGAATCAAACAATCGACCATAAGGTGATTCCAGAAAAGGATCGTTTGGGGGTATTTTCATCTCTTGGTTGGCAGCTTGGAGATGCACAAGCATCAGTGCTTTAATTTTATGTGAACGTGCAGATGTCCATAAATCTTTTAATGCACTTACTTCTTTACCCGGAAACAATGTATACCAGGTTTGTAATAGACGCCATTGCATTTCTGCACGTAGTGTCGGAAAAACTGATATTATTTCCGGAATACGTTTTAAAAAATGGGGATGCTTATACAGCATCAATTCCATTGCCCACCCTGCTTTATTCCATAGCAAAAAATTATTGTCGTGGAAAGAAACATGCTTGACTACACTGTCTGAAAATTTACGCATT
>JACVCQ010000273.1 GCA_016741945.1 Chitinophagaceae bacterium | reverse complement strand
GTATCAATTATAGAGATACTTGGAGTCCTAAGACTCAATTCTCAGGAAGCTATTTCTATAACGATCAGAAAACTTATCGTGATCAGAATAGCTTGGTGCAGAATTTAATTCCGGGTGCTCCTGATTCATCAATTTTCAATAACCAAACGAACTCTTCGAAAACGTATAATAACAATCATCGGATCAATCTTAATATTGAACACCAATTTGATTCTTCCAATTCTTTAATCATTAGACCCAATATCAGTTTTCAGGATACTTGGTCTCAAACCTTACAACAAACATCTTCAACAAGGGGTAAATTCACAGCATTGAATAGCTCCGATGCAAGATCAATTCGTAAAAATGATGGATACAATGGTAGTGTAGAAGCTACTTTCCGTCATCGTTTTCCAAAAAGAGGTCGTACTTATTCTATCGGTATTAACGCAGGTGGGAGTGCTAATGATGGAACAGGCTCTAACTATTCATTGAATCAATTTAATCCAACTAATAGACCAGCATATACTGATACCATCGATCAGGTTTATACAACGAATCGTGATACCAGAAATTTCAGTGGTACATTATCTTACACAGAACCAATTGCTAAAAATCAGCAATTGGAATTCAACTATAACTACTCTTACAATAAAAATAACTCCGGAAGAGAGACTATGGAGTTTGATGCAGGTAGTGGTAAGTATGAAATACCGGTGATTAACTTGACCAATACTTTTGAAAACACATTCAGTTCAAACAGGTTCACAATGAACTACCGTTTGCAGCATGCGAAATACAATTTCAGTATTGGATCCGGTGTACAAGTGGGAGAGCTGGTAAGTAATAATATCACCAGAAATACATCCATTAAGCAAAACTTTGTCAACCTTTTCCCTTCTGCTAATTTCAGATATGAGTTTTCTAAGACCAAGAGTTTACGATTGTTTTATAATGGACGTACATCTCAGCCTACCGCAGAGCAATTACAACCTGTAGCTGATAACAGTAATCCGCTGAATATTAGAACCGGTAATCCGAATTTGAAACAACAATTCACGCATAGCTTTCGATTCTTGTACAACTCATTTGATGTGTTTACGCAGAAGTTGATTTTCGCTACTATCAATGCCAGCTTTATTCAAAATGACATTCAAAATTCAACGGTGTTTCAACCTAATGGTGCACAATTAACGATGCCTGTGAATCTTAGCGGTACATATAGAGTTAATGGATTTTTCAATTATAGTTTTCCTTTGAAAAAGCCAAAAAGTACAGTTAATTTAAGAGCAGTTATTATCAGGGATCAATCACAAACATTGATCAACAATATCAGTAATTATACTCGAAATACAACTTTAGGTGGGGAAGTTGGTTGGACTACTAACCTGAAAGAAGGATTCGATATGAATTTCTCATCTAATTCTTCCTTTAATATGGCACGATACACTTTGCAACCACAACAGAATGGAGACTTCTTTACACAAACGGTATCCACCGAAGCAACCGCCTATTCGAAAAGTGGTTGGGTATTTTCGCTTGACTTTGATTATGTCTATAATGGCGGAAGAGCTCAAGGATTTAATACCAGTATACCGTTGCTAAGTGCCAGTATTTCTAAACAAATGTTGAAGAACAAAGCAGGTGAGTTGAAATTTTATATGTTTGATTTGTTGAATCAAAATGTAAGTATTACCAGAAATATTACCGGTAATACGATTCAAGACGTATCTACAAGGGTGCTGACCAGATACGTCATGGTAAGCTTCACCTATAATTTGCGTCGCTTCGGAGGCAATCAACAGCAACAGCGTGGACCGATGAATATGATGATGCCGGGTGGTGGTGGCAGACAAATGCAGATGATGAGGGGTGGTGGCGGATTTTAATCTGTACACTTTTAATATGATAATAGCCGTTATTACTTGATGACGGCTATTTTTATGCTTACACTTGTTAGCATAGATTTAATATGCCGTTCAAAAAATTTTTTGACCGATATCCCGCAAACTGATATACTTTTACAACTCCAAAGCAAATAATTGTCAAACAAGTGAAGCAGATACTCACACAATATTTATCCGTCCTGTTGAATACCCGTATTCAGGTATTCTCTATGGAAGCTGCTTTCAACTTCTTGCCGCGACCTCGACGTGGTTGCTGATAGGACGAGCAACTGGCACTTGCCCCTATCAGTGAAAAATCCCCCGGAATCAATCATCTGACAGAGAGCTGTCTAACCGTTTACGTTATTTAATTCATTATAAGTTGGAACAAAATATCATTGTTCGTGTAGCCAATGGTGGCGACACGCAGTATGCGCAAACCATTACAGATGAAATGGAATCATCTGCCAAAGCACGTGGTACCGGTATTGCTAAACGCAGTCCTGAATACGTAGCTCGTAAGATGGAAGAGGGTAAAGCAGTCATCGCACTCCTTCCCGATGGTACCTGGGTAGGCTTTTGTTATATAGAAGCCTGGGGGCATGATGCATTCGTAGCCAATAGCGGTTTGATTGTTGCTCCACCCTTTCGGAAAAGTGGTGTAGCTAAACTGATCAAACAAACCATCTTCAACTTATCACGGGAAAAATATCCAAACTCCAAAATATTTGGATTGACTACCGGTCTTGCCGTCATGAAGATCAACAGCGACTTAGGTTATGAGCCGGTTACATACAGTGAGTTAACCGATGATGAAGAGTTCTGGGCAGGTTGTAAAAGTTGTATCAATTATGAAATACTGATGAGTAAGGATCGCAAGAATTGTTTTTGTACAGCAATGCTATATGATCCTGCAGATCATTATGAACCGGAAGAAACATCAACGGAATTCAAAAAGAAATCTAAACTCTATGAGCGTTTCATGAAAGTGAAACAACATAAGTTATTACGGGTTTTCCGAAAGAAAGAAAACGGCGGAACCACAAAGCCTAAATCTTTTTTTCATCATTTCTTTCATCTTTAATCGTCTAAGCAATCCATTATATGAATCAGCTTCCAACAAATCTTCCGGCGGGTACAAAAGTAGTAGTAGGCTTTAGTGGCGGACTCGATACCTCTTTTTGTGTCAAATACTTGACTGAGGAAAAAGGTTTTGAAGTACATAGCGTCATTGTGAATACAGGTGGTTTTTCAAAAGAAGAACTAAAGCAAGTAGAGACACATGCCTACAATTTAGGAGTGAAAACCCACACCACTGTTGATGCCGTAAAAAGTTATTATGACAGCATCATTCGTTTTTTGATTTATGGAAATGTATTGAAAAACAATACCTATCCACTGAGCGTGAGTGCAGAAAGGTTGAGTCAGGCTTTGCATATAGCCGAGCACACCAAAAAATTGAATGCCAAAGCAGTGGTACATGGTAGTACGGGTGCCGGAAATGATCAAGTAAGATTTGATATGATTTTTCATATCATGATACCGGATACAGAAATTATTACGCCTATTCGAGATATGAAACTGAGTAGAGAGGAGGAAATCTCTTATCTCCAATCGAAAGGTGTTGCTATGAATTTTGAAAAAGCTACCTATTCTATCAATAAAGGACTGTGGGGAACCAGCGTGGGTGGAAGAGAAACATTGCATTCCAAAGGCATGTTGCCTGAAGAAGCTTGGCCTACACAGGTTTCAAAATCACAACCCGAAGAAGTGAAACTTGGATTTGTGAAAGGCGAACTGAAAACCATCAATGATCAACAATTTGCGCATCCAACAGATGCTATACAATACCTGCAGTCCATTGCAGGTCCATTTGGTATTGGGCGGGATATTCATGTGGGGGATACGATTATTGGTATTAAAGGACGTGTAGGTTTTGAAGCAGCAGCGCCGATGGTTATTCTCAAAGCACATCACGCATTGGAAAAATATGTATTAACTAAATGGCAATTGAATTGGAAAGATCAACTCGCTCAGTTTTATGGTAATTGGTTGCATGAAGGGCAGATCATGGATCCGGTGATGAGAGATATTGAAGCGTTCCTGATTCAATCTCAAGAGCATGTTACAGGAGATGTTTTTATACAACTCATGCCTTACCGTTTTGCTGTTATTGGTATTGAATCATCGTTTGATTTAATGAGTAGCAAATTTGGTAAGTATGGTGAAATGAACAGTGGCTGGACAGGAGATGATGTGAGAGGTTTTTCCAAAATTTTTGGGAACCAGACCGCTATTTGTCAAAACATTAATTCCGATAACAAATAAGTCAAATAAAAAAAGCTAAATTTTGGTGGCGGGGATATAAG
>JACVCQ010000272.1 GCA_016741945.1 Chitinophagaceae bacterium | reverse complement strand
ATAACCAAGTTGAACTACTCAACGATTCAACCGCTCACGCAGAAATTCTGGCACTTACTTCAGCCTACAGCATCCGGTAGATATTTACTACCCATACTGCTGTAGGCTGAAGTAAGTGCCAGAATTTCTGCGTGAGCGGTTGAATCGTTGAGTAGTTCAACTTGGTTATGTCCGCGCGCAATGATTTTATGATTCATCACCACACCAGCACCCACCGGTACTTCATCTGCATCAAAAGCCAGTTGAGCTTCTTTAAGCGCTTGCTGCATGAAATATTCGTGAGATTCTGGGAGCATGGGGAGGTGATGAAAAGTGAAAAGTGAAAGGGGAAAAGTGAAAAGTGAAAAGTCAATAGTCAATAGTCAATAGTCAATAGTCCATGGTCTATGGCCTATGGTCTATGGTCTATGGTCTATGGTCTATTAACAAGTGAAAGATAAAAATACTATTTAAAATGAAACATATCTGCTATCTGCTATCTGCGATCTGCCATCACTTGTATTTCCAATTTCTGTCTTTCCCTTCTTCAAGCCATTCAAGCATGGTGTTGAGACGTTTGATGCGGGTGGGTTCTGTTTTCGCTTCTGTAATCCATTCAATGTATTCTTTTTGATGTGATGGAGAGAAAGCTTCAAATACTTTTTTGGCTTTGGTATTTTTTTTCAATGCTGCAATGATAGCTGACGGAACTACAATCTCTTTTTGAGTAGTTTTTGTTTTAGCAGGGAGCTTAATACCCTTTTCATTTAACTGCACCGCTTCTTTGATATATGCGATCATGATCTTATCTGCCGGAAGATCTTTAACAGTTGTAATTCTATCAAAATGTCCCATCGCACCGCGGTCTTTGATCTGCATGATTTTATTTGGATCTTTCATGATGGATGCTTTCCAGAAACCAAAAGCACAATGTTGTTTGAAAGCTGCCATGCTGCATACCACTCCTTTGTATTCAAAATGCGGGAAACTCCATTTCATGGTTTCAGTGATATCCGGACAGGCTTTATGCACCAACTTCCGGATATGTTGTAAAATAGCTTGTGCAAAAGGTGCCGCTTTTGCGATATAAGCATCAATACGCGGGTCTTGTTTGTTCATCAGCTAATATAAAAAAACATCCGCTCTAAAGAAAGCGGATGTTTTATAAACCCTTGTAGCCTGAAGCTTGCAGCCTGTAGCTCAAAGCTTCCTCACCACAATATTCTTAAACCAAACATTATCTCCATGATCCTGCAAAGCAATATGTCCTTTGAAGTTCTTACCAAAAGCAGGCATGGATCTGAATTTACTGTTGGCAATTAGGTTATTCCATTGCTCATCACCATAGGTGGTTGATAAGATGGAAGTGCCATTCAATTTGAACTCCAGTTTGCCTTTGTTACAAATGATCTCAGCAGTATTCCACTCTCCAACAGGCTTGGTAACACCTTCTGTTGAAGCAATCAGATCATATAAATTACCGGCACGGTGTTTATCAATCTTTGCATCTGGATGTCCATCATTGTCTAACACCTGCATTTCCGGTCCGGTATACCAAACGTATTTGTATTTGGAAGGATCATTTTGTACCCAGAAAATAATGCCACTATTTCCGTTTTTGGCAATCTTCCAGTCTAGCTTGAGGTGAAAATTTTCCAGTTCCATCTCGTGTATGATATCACCCCCTCTTTTCGATTGCCAATCTGTTTTATCAGAAGCATCCAAATGCAGGGTTCCATCTACTACTTTCCATGCTTGTCCGATAGACTCCTTACCATACGTTTTCCAACCTTTGGTTGTTTTTCCATCAAATAAGGATATCCATTCTTCTTTTTGTTGAACAGTATTCATGGCAGTATCATGTTCGGAACTTGTACCACAAAACAACATGGTACTTAACAATGCAGCGGTGATCCAGGTTTGTATCATCATTATTTCTTTAAGAGCATAATATATTTCACCATCGCTTTTGCATCGTCTTCACTAATGGTAGGATGTGCTGTCATAGGTACTTGACCCCAAACACCTTGTCCGCCTTTGATGATTTTTCCGGCAAGCATTACCACATTCTCTTCAGTATTTTCATATTTCTCTGCTACTTGCTTGTAAGATGGACCGATAAGGTTATCACTTACTTTATGGCAAGTCAAACAATCTGATTTTCCGATCAGTTCTAATCCTTTTACATAATCAGGATTACTGCTCAGGTCGTCTGCAGCTGCTGTTGTGTTTGTAGCAGTTGTTGTTGTTTCTTTTTTCTCTTCATTGCCTCCACATGCAGCCAGTATTGCTAACATGGAAAGGGATACTAAGTACTTTTTCACGGTGTATTTGTTTTGGTGATGAGTGAGGTTAGCAGATAGCTTATAGTTCATAGCGTATAGTTGGGAAAAAAGTTATTGCGATTCGCTATGAACTATAAGCTATCTGCTATCCTGCTAAGTTATTCATTGATTCCCAGAATTCTTCGGTTAAAGTTTTCATCTGATCCGGTGCCGGCAAAATCATCGAAGGCTTTGTCGGTTACGCGGATGATGTGTTTTTTAATAAAGGGTGCACCTTCAGCAGCACCTATCTCCGGATGTTTGATGGCACATTCCCATTCCATCACTGCCCAGCCTTTATAGTCATAAGCAGCCAATTTGCTGAAGATGGAACTAAAATCTACTTGTCCATCTCCAAGTGAACGAAATCTTCCTGCACGATTAATCCAGTTTTGGTATCCGCCATACACTCCTTGTTTTCCGCTGGGATTAAATTCGGCATCTTTTACATGAAACATGCGAATTCGTTCATGATAATGATCAATATAACTGAGATAGTCTAAACATTGTAATACAAAATGGGATGGATCAAACAATAAACAGGCTCTTGGATGATGATTGACTTTCTCCAAAAACATTTCATAGCTGATGCCATCATGCAGATCCTCGCCGGGATGTATTTCATAACAGAGGTCTACACCCTGCTCATCAAATGCATCCAGAATGGGTTTCCATCTGTTGGCAAGCTCAGTAAATCCGGTTTCTACCAATCCGGTCGGCCGTTGTGGCCATGGATATACCGTATGCCATAATAATGCACCACTAAAAGTAGCATGTGCATTCAATCCCAAATTAGCAGATGCTTTAGCTGCATATTTGAGCTGTTGAACTGCCCACTCCGTTCTGGCTTTGGAATTACCACGAACAGATTCCGGCGCAAAGCCATCAAACAATACATCATAAGCCGGATGTACTGCAACGAGTTGACCTTGTAAGTGGGTTGATAATTCCGTGATTTCTAATCCGGCAGATTGTACAATACCTTTAATTTCATCGGCATAAGTTTTACTTTCTGCTGCTTTTTGCAAATCGATACAACGTGCATCCCATGAAGGAATTTGTACTCCTGTAAAACCCAATGATGCCGCCCACTTACAAATACTCTCTAAAGAATTAAACGGCGCCTGATCTCCCATGAATTGTGCTAGAAATATACCGGGTCCTTTGATTGTTGTCATGATGGTTAAGTCAAAAGTGAAAGTCAAAAGTCAAAAGTCAAAAGTGAAAGGTGAAAAGTGAAACCGTTTGACTTTTCACCTTTCACTTCCTCATATCTTATATTCCGTCCATTTTTCCGCTGAAGCAGCTGATGCTACTACATTATCGATAAAGGCCATGCCTCTTAATCCGTCTTGTGTGTTGGGGAAGTCCAACATTTCGGGAGTTGGGGTGGTGCCATCGATTCTGGCGGACAAGGTTTGTGCAAAATTTCGGTAAATATTTGCGAAAGCTTCGAGGTAACCTTCGGGGTGTCCGCCCGGAGTTCTACAATTAGATGTAGCAAAAGAACTCAATCTGTCTCCATAATTACCACCGGCTCTTAAAATTTGTGTAGGTTGCTCCAGCCATTTAACGAGTAAGGTATTGGGTTCATGCTGTGCCCATTCGATACCACCTTTTTCGCCGTAGATGCGAATCTTCAAAGCATTTTCTTCACCTGCGGCTACTTGTGAAGCCATGAGAACACCTCTTGCTCCATTGCTCATGCGCAATAAAACATTTCCATCATCATCAAGGATACGTCCCTCTACCATTGCGTTTAGGTCAGCACATAGATGAGTGATCTGTGAGCCGGTTACATATTCTGCTAAATGTGCGGCATGCGTACCAATATCGCCCATGGCTCCTGCTTTACCCGATTTTTTAGGGTCTGTTCTCCAGGCAGCCTGCGCATTGCCCTCTCTTTCTGATAGTTTACTCAGCCAGCCTTGTGGATATTCCACCCACACTGTTCTAATCTTACCC
>JACVCQ010000271.1 GCA_016741945.1 Chitinophagaceae bacterium | reverse complement strand
CCGCCTCTAAAAATTGTGCCTCGCTCAAATGACCGGTTTTCTAAGTAGTACAATTGTATAGGAAGTTAGTTGCAGAAGTGGAGGGGAAATTACAGGGGAGCTGCGAGCTACGAGCTGTGAGCCATGAGCTAAGGAAAAAAAATTCTTAATAAATTAATTATCAATTAGTTAAGAATGGCATAAACCATATGGAAAACTAGTTCACTGCTCGAAGCTCGTAGCTCACAGCCCTCCTCACTCTCCTTTATACAACCCCTTCTCACAAGCATATGCCACCAATCCGGCGATGCTTTTGACGCGCATTTTTTGCATGATGCGGGTTCGATGACCTTCGACGGTTCTTTGGCTGATGAAGAGATTGGCAGCCACTTCTTTACTGGTGCAACCCTTGCAGATCAGTTGAATAATATCTTTCTCTCTTTCTGTAAAAACAACCAAGTGATTGCGATAACCTGATTGATATTTTTCAATCAGATCCGTGATTTGTCGGCTACTCTCTGTACAGAAATAAGGACGGTGACCATACACAGATTCAATAGCTTCTACGATCTCTTTTCTTCCGGCACTTTTCATGACATAACCAATGGCACCGGCTTCCAGCATTTCCATGATATGACTCTCTTGTCCGAAAACCGACAATGCAATGATCCTAGGATTACCATATCTTTTGGATAATTCTTTGGTAGCCATTACGCCATCCATTATCGGCATAGATACATCCATGAGAATAACATCAGGTTGCATACGACTTGCCCTCGATAATAAATCTAGTCCGTTTTCAGCTTCTCCAATGATACTGAGTCGAGAAACGGTTTCAAGTATCTTTTTTAATCCTTTCCTGAAAATGATATGATCATCTGCGATCATGATCTTGATCTTGGCTTTCTCCATGATTGATGATAATTAAGGGAATCAGAAGGGTGTTAAGAACTGCTGCAATCTGTCCTAATCTGAGAAAAAAAATAGCAGTATTTATACTGGATTTCCCTTACGTTTTTTCAAAAAGAAAAGCGATGTTATATTCATCAAATCAACACCAGTTTGTAAATCCTTTATTGCTGAAAATGGAAGCCGGAGAATAATTCTTCCAAACTCATATCTAATCCTTGTGCTAATGCAGCCAAAGTAGTGAGTGCAATATTTACTTTTCCTTTTTCAATGCGTTGAACATGACTGTATTCCAGATCACATACCTGTGCCAACTGATGAATACTTAACTCCCGCTCCTTCCTGAGTTTAGTGAGATGTTCACCAAATGCAATTTTTATTTGATCCTTATCCATGCGTTAACAAGGTCAAGTGAATCAACAAAAAAGTTGGCGTATGATCATATGCCAGTCATATTTTCTTATTATTTTTACCGACTAAATTTTTATTGATGTATACTCCTATCCCTACAACCACACAAGCACTTCCTGCCTGTTCCAAAAAAGTAATTGATATGATTCTCTATGCTCTTGCTAGAGAAATGTCTAAAAAAATACTTTCAGTACCCACGAAAAAAAATCGAAAACTGATCATAGGAACAACCAAACCCAGCAAAGCAAACTCAATCAAGTAAAAAAGTATTGAAGGGTCCCGTTTTTTCATCTTAGAACTTATCAACGACCCCACCACATACCCGCTCAACTGATTAACTTGCGCCCATGCAAGATTACCTGAATGGATTGAATGAACCCCAGCGCGAGGCAGTGACACATCTCAATGGTCCACTCATGATTGTGGCCGGCGCCGGTAGTGGAAAAACCAAAGTACTCACCACCCGCATCGCCCACCTGATGAATAAAGGTGTGGATGCATTTAATATCCTCGCCCTCACTTTTACCAACAAAGCTGCTGCCGAAATGAAAGAGCGTATTGAACGCATACTCGGCAACGCAGAAGCACGTAATTTATATATCGGCACCTTTCACAGCGTATTTGCACGCATTCTTCGCGCAGAAGCACATCGAATCGGCTATCCCAACAGCTTTACCATTTATGATACCGATGATAGCCGCTCAGTGATCAAAACAGTGGTGAATGAATTGAACTTAGACGACAAACATTACAAACCCAATGTAGTCGGCAATCGCATCTCTTCTGCTAAAAACGCATTGGTAGGTCCCGCTGAATATGCCACTGATTATTATATTCAACAGGAAGATATGCGCGCCAATCGTCCTGCCATTGCACAGATCTATGCGGCCTATGCCAGCCGTTGTTTTAAAAACGGTGCCATGGATTTTGATGATCTGTTGTTGAAAATGTATGAGCTGCTCAAAGACTTTCCGGAAGTACTCCACAAATACCAACATAAGTTCAAATACATTTTGATTGATGAGTACCAGGATACGAATCCGGTGCAATACCAGATCACCAAACTGTTGGCTGCGGTACATGAAAATATTTGTGTGGTGGGTGATGATGCACAAAGTATTTATAGTTTCCGTGGGGCTACCATTGAAAACATTTTACAGTTTCAAAAAGATTATGATGATGTGAAAGTGGTGAAGCTGGAACAGAACTATCGCAGCAGTCAGAACATCATTCATGTGGCGAATGAAGTGATCAAAAACAACAAAGGACAAATTCCTAAAAATCTTTGGACAGAAAATAAAGAAGGTGATAAGATCAATCTGGTGAGAACCATGACCGATAATGATGAAGGTCGTTTTGTAGCAGATTGTATCCAGGAACAAAAACTGCGCAATCATTTTTACAATAAAGATTTTGCCATTCTCTATCGCACCAATGCGCAGAGCCGTTCATTTGAAGAAAGCTTACGCAGAATGGGGATTCCTTATCGTATTTATGGCGGTGTGAGTTTTTATCAGCGAAAAGAAGTAAAAGATTTTCTGGCTTATTTACGTGTGATTGCCAATACCAGAGACGAAGAAGCGCTGAAACGCATCATCAACTATCCCGTACGCGGTATTGGTAAAACCACTATTGAGAAATGTGTGATTGCAGCCAATGAGCAGAATATTTCTATGTATGAAGTGGTTGCTCGTGCGGCTAAGTTTGGTTTCAAAGCAGGTACACTGGAAGCTTTGCAGAATTTTGTGACCATGATTCGCTATTTCCAAAGCATGCTTACCGGTACCAATGCCTATGATGTGGCAGTACAAGTGGGTAAGCATACCAATCTGGTCAAAGAACTCTTCAATGATAAAACCACGGAAGGACTCGCGCGCTATGAAAACGTTCAGGAATTGTTGAACTCTATTAAAGAGTGGACGGAGAGTCCATCTAATGAAGATGGTGAATTGGGTGATAAATCATTGGGTTCATATTTGCAACAAATCACTTTATTGACGGATGCAGATGATGATAAAGGAGACAATGATGTTGTAAAACTCATGACCATACATGCTGCAAAAGGATTGGAATTTGAATGTGTGTTTGTAGGTGGTGTGGAAGAAACTTTGTTTCCGAGTGGAATGGCCATCAATACAAGAGAAGAACTGGAAGAAGAAAGAAGATTATTCTATGTAGCCGTTACCCGTGCCAAACAAAAACTATGGTTAACCCATGCCAATGCACGTTATCGTTTTGGACAACTAGTACAGAATGAGCCAAGTCGATTCATAGAAGAAATGCCGGAGCAGTATATCGACAAAAGCTATGCAGGCGGCGGTGCCCGCAATCATGCCGGAAGTGATATGGGCAGTGCTTTTGAACGAATGCAGCGTGGATTTGGTTTTGGTGGGGGTAATGCTGCTGCTGCAGAAAGAAAATATGGTCCGCCACCGACACGAAAACCCAATGCCAGGCCTGAATATATGCCGGCACAGCCTGTTGCGCCCAAAATTGTAGTACATACACCCTCGCCTAATTTTGTGGCGAGTGATACTTCTCACCTACAAGAGGGTCAAACTGTAGAACACCAGAAATTTGGTTTTGGTAAAGTCATGAAAATAGAAGGCTCTGCACATAACCCTGTTGCCACCATTCTATTTGATCAGAATGGAGAGAAAAAGATCATGTTGAATTATGCGAAGCTGAGAATCGTTGAATAAGAGACAAGAAAGAAGAGACAAGATTTAAGGAAGAATCAAGGGCTCAAGCGAAAGGAAAACGAAAAAAAGGGAGATGTCGCAATAATTGTGGCATCTCCCTTTTCATTTATAAAAAGTAAAAAGTCAAAATCAGACATCAGACATCAGACATCCGACATCCGACATCCGACATCCGACATCCAACATCCAACATCTACCTAAGATTCGTTCATAAACGGGTACTTATAATCCACCGGTGGGTTATAGGTTTCTTTGATGGTTCTGGCAC